>NZ_JBSFYC010000091.1:0-25716 GCF_053595675.1 Streptomyces sp. NPDC002446
GTGTGGGACTGCTTCGCTTTACGTCCCACACCCCTACCCCTCCGGCCCGTCCCCTCCCGTTGTGGGTGAGGGATCGATCGGTAGTCGTCGATGCTGCCGGACCCTCGCCGTCGTGGCCGATCGCCGTTGCGGCAGGAGGGGGCCGGGGTGCCCCGGTCCCGCGTGCCGTGGCGGCAGGGGCGGGCCCGAAACCGGGGGCGAAGCCCCCGGGCCCCGGAAGACGACCGGCTGGTGACCACCGAGGCGCGCCCCCACCAGCCTTTCCTCCTCCCACCCACGGGAGGGGGCGGGCCGGAGGGGCAGGGTGTCCGGACGTAAAGCGAAGCAGTCCGGGCACCCTGCCCCGGAGGACCGACACCGGCACCCGAAAAGCCCCGCGCAGCGGCACCCAGCCCGCCGCAGGCGCAACGGCGAGAAACCCCCACGGCGGGCCAGCCGAAAACGTCGGGCGCAGGCAAAGCGCAGCGGAAGCGCAGCGGAAGCGCAGCGGAAGCGCAGCGGAAAGCCCATGCGATTTAGCCCCAGAGCGTGCGGGGCGGTAGTGTACGCCTTTGGCCCACCAGGCGGACCGTTACTGCGCGCTCAAGCATGAAAGGCGTTGGGTGACATCTGCTGCCAGATGTGACAAACCGGGCGCCGGTGGGTACAACAAGGGGCGGCACGAAGGAAGGCAGCGGCGCACAGCGCCTCCGTCAATGGCGGTGGTGGGCGACGGGTGGGCTCATATCCCGATTCGGGAATCTTCACCGCCGACCGGACGTTGACCGGATGACGACGACAGCGACACCTGTCCTGTGGGCGACAAGCCCGGGAGGCACGATTCATGAGTGAGCGAGCTCTCCGCGGCACGCGACTCGTGGTGACCAGCTACGAGACCGACCGCGGCATCGACCTGGCCCCGCGCCAGGCGGTGGAGTACGCATGCCAGAACGGACATCGATTCGAGATGCCGTTCTCGGTTGAGGCCGAGATTCCGCCGGAGTGGGAGTGCAAGGTATGCGGTGCGCCTTCGCTTCTGGTGGATGGCGATGGCCCTGAGGAGAAGAAGGGCAAGCCCGCGCGTACGCACTGGGACATGCTCATGGAGCGACGCACCCGCGAGGAGCTCGAGGAAGTGCTGGCCGAGCGGCTGGCGGTCCTGCGCTCCGGCACCATGAACATTGCCGTGCATCCGCGCGACAGCAACCGCAAGTCCGCCTGACGGCGCACCTGCGACACGCAGCACGCAAGGGCCGGGGCCACTGCACTTCGCAGTGGCCCCGGCCCTTGTCGCGTCCGCCCGCTGCCGGGCGGCCCGGACTCAGCCCGTCAGCGGCGGGTCCTGGCGGCGCGGCGCGGGCTGATCGTCTTCGCGGATGACCTCTCCCTGGACGACCTTGCCGTCCGGCCGGTGCATCCGTGCCTGCTGGAAGGCGTCCCCGAACGAACCCGGCGCGCAGGACGCCCGCCGGTTCAGCAGCTTCTCCGTGCGGCGCTGGATCAGCTTCGCGGTCGGCGGGAAGAGGCAGAGCAGCCCGAGCACGTCCGAGATCAGCCCCGGCAGCATCAGCAGCAGTCCCCCGGCCATCGGGAGCGTACTGCCGCCGCCGGACGGCGCGGGCTTCGGCGGAGCCGTCGGGTCGCCGCCCGGCTGCAGGCTCTCGGTGAGGTTCTGCCAGGCGCGGCGGCCGGCCCGCTTGATCACATAGCCGCCGACGATCACCCCGGCGACCAGCAGCAGAAAGACGGTCAGGCCGTTGGTGGCCCCGGCGACCAGGGTCAGCAGCCAGATCTCCAGCACCATGAAGGCGGCGACGCCCAACGGGACGAACCGGCGGGCGCGTGAGCGCCGGGGCGGGTGGGGACCGGTCGATGGGGTGGCTCCGAACGTCATGCCTCAAGTGTGCCTGGCACGCCCCGCCGGACCCCCCGGGGGTACGCGATCGTCTACGAGGCGTGCGACCCGCCGGTCAGCGGCCGCGGAGCTTGTCCAGCCGGGAGCCGACGCCCCAGGCCGTGACCCGCCACAGCGCCTCCACGACGATGTCGCGGCTCATCTTGCTGTCGCCGTGCTCCCGCTCGACGAAGGTGATCGGGACCTCGACGACGTGGTAGCCGGCCTGTACGGCGCGGCGGGCCAGGTCGACCTGGAAGCAGTAGCCCTGGGAGGCCACCTCGTCCAGTCCCAGGCCCTGGAGGGTCTTAGCGCGAAAGGCGCGGTAGCCGCCGGTGATGTCGCGCAGCGGCAGGTCCAGCGCGAGCCGGGAGTACGTACTGCCGCCGCGGGAGATGAACTGGCGGTACTTGGGCCAGTTGACGGTGCGCCCGCCGGGCACCCAGCGGGAGCCGAGGACGAGGTCGGCGCCCTTGAGGGCGGTGAGCAGCCGCGGCAGCTCCTCGGGCTGGTGCGAGCCGTCGGCGTCCATCTCGACGAGGACGCCGTAGCCGTTGTCGATGCCCCACCGGAAGCCCGCGAGGTAGGCGGCGCCGAGGCCTTCCTTGCCCTTGCGGTGCAGGACGTGGACGTGGTCGTCCTCGGCGGCCAGTTCGTCGGCGAGCTTGCCGGTGCCGTCGGGGCTGTTGTCGTCCGCGACGAGCACATGTGCCTCGGGGACGGCGGACCGCACCCGCGAGACGACCGGCTTGATGTTCTCCGCCTCGTTGTACGTCGGGATGATCACCAACGTGGTGCCGAGCGGTCCGTATTGCCGCTGACCGTCTGTCACTGCTGCCCCTTCTCGTCCTTCGTACGCCCGCGCCGGCCGCCGGCTACCGCGGCGGCACAGGACAGAAGCCCCACGATAGCGAGCGCCCACTCGGGCGCCGCACCGACGCGGTCGGCGAGCGTCGTTTCGTCCCGCAGCGGAATGCGCGCGGAGACCACGCCCTGGGTGAACTCCGGGATCCGGTGGGTGATCCTGCCGTCCGGAGCGACCACGGCGCTGATCCCGCTGGTGGCCGCGGTGACCACGGCCCGGCCGTGCTCGACGGCGCGCAGCTTGGACATCGCCAGCTGCTGCTCGGGCTGGCCGGTGCGGCCGTAGGTGGCGTTGTTGGTCTGGATGACCAGGGCGCGGGCGCCGGCGCCGACGGTGTCGTGGACGATCTCGTCGTAGGCGACCTCGAAGCAGATGACATCGCCGAGCCGGGCGGGGCCGACGTTGAGCACGCCGGTGTGGTCGCCGGGGTAGAAGTCGCGGGGCACCCGCTGGAAGCGCGTAATGATCTTGCTGAGCTGCTCCCGGAAGGGGACGTACTCGCCGAACGGCACGGGGTGCTGCTTGGTGTACGAGGCGCCCGGCCCCTTCTTCGGGTCCCAGACGATGCCCTCGTTGAAGACGTAGCCCTCCTTGGAGGGGTGGTCGACCAGGGCGCCTACGAGGACGGGGACCCCGATGGCCTTCACCGCCTCGTCGATCCGGTCGTAGGCCTGCGGGAACTGGAACGGGTCGAGGTCGGAGGAGTTCTCCGGCCAGATGACCAGGTCGGGCTTCTTGGCCCGGCCGGCCTCGATGTCGGCGGCGAGCTTCTCGGTGGCGGTGGCGTGGTTGTCGAGGATCCTCATGGGGCGGCCCAGGAAGTCCATGCCGGGCTGCTGGACGTTGCCCTGGACGACGGCGATGTCGACGGTGTCGTCGGCCTTGGTGGGGACGGGGACCAGCACCCCGGCCGCGGCCACCGCGGCGGCCAGGCCGAACGCCTCCAGGGCGGCCGCGGCCCGGCGCGGCGAGCGGTTGCCGCGCAGTCCCCACAGGGTGGCGGCGCAGGCGGCCAGCAGCGCGCCGGACAGCGCCACGGCGAAGGTCACCAGCGGGGCGCCGCCGAGTGCGGCGAGCGGGGTGAACGGCGAGCCGGTGTTCGCGAACGCCAGCCGGCCCCAGGGGAAGCCGCCGAACGGCAGCCGGTCACGGGTCCACTCCTGGGCGACCCACAGACAGGCGGCCCACAGCGGCCAGGCGGGGAGCCGGGACGTCACCGCCAGCGCCGCGCCCAGCAGCGCCATGAAGAGCGCCTCGGCGATCGAGAGGCCCACCACCGCGTCCCAGCCGACGACGTGCAGCCACTTCAGCAGGATCAGGAAGAACGGCAGCCCGAACGCGAAGCCCGTCCAGGCGCCCTGGCGGGCGGTCCGGCCCCGGGTCAGCAGCGTGAGCGCGGCCACCGCCGCCAGCGACAGCGGCCACAGGTCGTACGGCGGGAAGGAGAGGCCGAGTGCGACGCCGAAGACCGCGGCGAGGCCGGTGCGCGGCGCCTCCCGGCGGGCCAGTGCGGCGCACCGCCGGGCCCGTCCGGGGCGCGGGGGCACGACGGTCCCGCCGGTCCCGGCGGCCCCGGTGGTCGGCACCGGGTCGCCGGGCAGGGCGCCGGTGGCGGCTTCTTCGGTGGTGTCGGAACCCGATGGCACGGTCGGCGGGCCTTCCTGCAGGACGGTCGTGCGGTGTGAGCTGACCGTACATCGGGTGGCCGGGCATGCGGATGCGGGGTGCACAAAAGGTGAAAGCCGCGCGGAGGACCGTGGGCGGCCGCGGCGGGTGCGGATCAGGGCCCGGCGCCCTTCGGGCCGACCTGGGGCCCGCTGGCTGCGGGTCGACCGAGAGCCGTTGTCTACTGAGCGTCCGGGCCCCACCCGGGTCGCACCATGCCGACCGGCCGAGACGTTCCGTCGCGCCGTGTCTCCGGTCCTGGACCTGGCTCCCAGTGGCGGTGTGCGAAGTGGCGCACCGCCCCATGGCCCAGCTTCGTTCGACGACTGCGCGGAGGTCTCCCGGTCGGGCGTCCTGTGGTGGACTCGGCCGAACCTACCGGCCGCCGACCGCCTGCTGTCAACAGGTGCTCCGCCTGCGTCGTTTTCGCGTCGTCCCAGGTCAGCCGAGGGCGCCCCTTGGTGGGGCGAGTAGCGGCAAGCGGATGCCGGGACGGCACGAGCCCGCGCGATGTCACTCGTTCGGCCGTCCGAAGACCGTTCGGCCGCCGACGACCGTGCGCAGGCAGACCGGCAGGTCGTTGCCGGGGGTGAGATCGGGCAGGCCGGGGGTGCCGGAGCGGGGGTCGGTGGACCAGCGCTGCACGCGCTCGTCGGGCGCCTGGACGAGCAGCTCGCCGGTGCGCCAGACCGCGTAGTCAGCGGGGGCGCCGGGTACCAGGACGCCCGCGTCGTCCCGGCCGACGGCCCGCCAGCCGCCGCGGGTGTGGGCGGTGAACGCGGCACGGGCGGAGATGCCATGGGCCTTGGTGCGGTGGAAGACCGCGGCGCGCACGGTGCCCCAGGGGTCGAGCGGGGTGACCGGGCTGTCGGATCCGAGGGCGAGCGGCACACCGGCCTTGAGCAGCGCGGCGTACGGGTTGAGGGTGCGGGCCCGCTCGGTGCCCAGGCGGGCGGCGTACATGCCCTCCGTCCCGCCCCAGGCCGCGTCGAAGGCGGGCTGGACGGACGCGGTCAGGGCGAGCTCGGCGAAGCCGGCGATGGTGGCTTCGGTGAGCATCTCGGCGTGCTCGACGCGGTGCCGGGCGGCCCGGATCCGGTCTGTGCCCAGACGCTCGGCGGCGGCCCGTACGCCGTCGACGACGCTGGTCAGGGCGGCGTCGCCGATGGCGTGGAAGCCGGCCTGCAGCCCGGCCTCGGTGCAGGCGGCGACATGGGCGGCGACCGCGTCCGCGTCGAGCCGGGCGGTGCCGGTGTGGCCGGGGGAATCCGCGTACGGGGCGTGCAGATGGGCGGTGTGCGAGCCGAGCGAGCCGTCGACGAACAGGTCGCCGGCGGCGCCGATCGCCCCGAGCTCGCGGATCCGCTCGGCGTCCTTTGCGGATGCGACCGCCTCGGCCCAGTAGCCGACGACGCGCGGGCCGTTCCCCTCCCGGGCGAGGGCGAGCAGCGCGAGGAGGTCGTCCTCGCCGGAGATGTCCGGCCCCGCGCACTCGTGGACGCTGCCGATGCCGAGGGAGGCGGCCCGGGCGAGCGCGGCGGCCTGGGCCTCGGCACGCTGGGCCGGGGTGACGGAGGCGTACGCGGTCCGGCGCACCGCGTGGTGGGCGTCGTCGGTCAGCGGGCCGCCGGCGTCGAACCCGGACCGTTCGCGGACGCCGGGGACGAGGTCGAGCAGCGCCGTCGTGACGACCGCGGAGTGCACGTCGACGCGGGTGAGGTAGAGCGGACGGCCCCCGGCGGCCGCGTCCAGTTCCGCGCGCGACGGCGGGCGCCCCTCCGGCCAGGCGCTGGCGTCCCAGCCGTGCCCCAGCAGGATCTTGTCCGACGGCCGGGCGTCGGCGTACGCACGGATCCGCTCCAGCGCGTCGGCGAGGGTGCCGGCACCGGCCAGGTCCAGTCCGGTGAGCGCGAGTCCGGTCGCCGTGGTGTGCACATGTGCGTCCGTGAACGCCGGGGTGACGAGGGCGCCGTCGAGGTGGACGACCTCGTCCACGCCCTCGGCGAAGGAGTCGGCGGCGCCTTCCTCGCCGACCCAGGCGATCCGGTCACCCTCCACGACCATGGCGGTGGCGAAGGGGTCCGCGGGGCTGTGCACCTCGCCCCCACGCAGCAGGACGGTGCGGGGACGGGCTGGGCGGGGGCCTGGCTGCCGGGCCTGGTCGGGGGTGCGCTCGCTCATAACGGACAGTCTGGCCCCTGCCGGCGGCCGCTCCGCGCGCGGGGGGCGATTGCCGGTCAGATCCGCGGCGGCCGGGCCTCGTACGGCGTGGACAGCACGACCGTGGTGCGGGTCGAGACACCGGCGAGCGTGCGGATGCGGGTGAGCAGGTGCTCCAGCTCCAGCGGAGTGGAGACCCGCACCTTGAGGATGTAGTTCTCGTCGCCGGCCACGCTGTGGCAGGCCTCCAGCTCGGGGACCTCCGCGAGGCGGTCGGAGATGTCGTCCGGCGCGCTGGGGTCGAAGGGTTTGACCGAGATGAAGGCGGTGAGCGGCAGGCCCACGGCTTCGGGGTCCACGATGGCGGCATAGCCCCGGATGACACCGCGCTGCTCCAGGCGGCGCACCCGCTGGTGCACCGCCGAAGTGGACAGGCCGGTGGCCTTGCCCAGGTCGGTGTAGCTCATCCGCCCGTCCTTGACGAGCAGATCCACGATTTGTCGGTCCAACTCCTCCACCCGTTCAACCTACTGCGCGCGGGCGCATATGCGCACCGCGCGCCGGATCGTGGGCACCTCCGCGCCGGTCTGTGTGACCAATGCCACATGGGTGAACCGGCGTCCGTAGGACGGTTGCGATTATGCGCGCGGCATGAAGGGAATTGCTGCTGGTGGCCGGGGCCGCCCGTCACAGGAAGTCAGCGGTCCGACCGGCCCACCCGAGGGGGATGGACATCATGCGACGCCTTGAGCAGGACTCCGCGAACGTCGGCGCCCAGGAGGGCGACAGTCTCGGCTTCTCCGGCGACGACGGCGCGTACGACGCGTTCGACACCTTTGAGATCTACCGTGTGACCTGCCCCGACTGCCTCCAGCCCATCGCGCTGCTGGCGGACGAGGACACGCTTCCGGAGCACGCGCTGTGCCCCACTCCCTGGAACCCGTTCGGTCTGACGGTGTGCCAGGGCTCCGGCCGTCCGGTGGCCGAGGCGCCGGAGACCGACGACACCCTCGACGCCCAGGAGCAGGACGCGGCGATGCTGCTGACGCTCCCGGAGGGCCTGGACTGGCGCCGTCAGCCGTTCTCGCACATCGGCGGTCCCGGCACCCGGCCGATCCGGGTGCCGCGGATGCGCCGCGGCGCCTGAGCGCGCCCTTCGACCCGCCCGACGGCCGCTGCGGCGCTCACCAGTAGCGGCCCTCGATCATCGCCTCCAGAGTGTCCCGGTGGAGGATCAGCGCATCGGCGTCGGCCGGTTCCGGGACCTCCTTGAAGTGGACCCGGCGGTAGGCCACGCGCAGCATGACGATGGCGTGCCGCAGGGCCGCGTACAGGGTGTGGAACTCCATGTCACGGGGCGGGTGCCCGGTGAGCCGGGCGTAGCGGGCCTCGACCCGGTCGCGGCGCAGGAAGCCGGGCAGCCCCCGCTGTCCGCCGCCCTCCGTGAGGTCCTGGAAGAACCGGTGGAGGTAGATCATCCAGCCCAGGTCGAGTTCGCGCGGGCCGAGGGCGGCCATCTCCCAGTCGAGCACGGCGGCCGGCTCGAACCCGTCGTAGACGATATTGCCGATCCGGGCGTCGCCCCAGGTCAGAACGGTCTCGCCGGGGTCCGTCGGCCAGTTGCCGGGATCGTCGAGCCAGTCGAAGCCACGCTCGATGAGCGGTGAGCGCGGCCTTCCGTCAACCACCCATGCGTAGTAGGCGCGTTGGGCTTGGACGTGCTGGTGCAGGGCGCTTCCCGGCCCCTCGGCGGCCAGGAAGCCGGCGGCTCGGGCGGGGACCTGGTCGTGCAGTCGGGCCAGCACCGCGACGCTCGCGGCCTCCAGTGCGTCGCGTTCCGCGTCCGTGGCGTCGTGCAGCCAATTCCCCTCGTACGTATAGGGCATGACGTCCGGCGGGACGCGGCCGGTGGCGCGGGACATGACGAAGAACGGGGCGCCGAGGTGGGCCGGATCCTCCTCCAGCCAGAGGGTGCGCGGTACCGGCAGGTCGCTGTGCTCGGCGACCAGGCGCATGGTGCGGTACTGACGGGCCATGTCGTACCGGGGGAAGACGGTGTACGCGGCCGGGTCGGCGGCGAGCCGCAGTGCGCAGGAGCGGGACGGGGGGCTGGGGTGGTCGATGTCGAAGAGCAGCGTCTCGCTGGACATGCCGTTGGAGCCGGGGACGGTCGCGGCGGTGGCGCGGGCGCCGGGCAGCCGGGTGCCGAGCCAGGCGGTGAGCCTTCGGGTGAGTTCGTCGGGGTCGCGGGTGGTGGTGCGGGGGCGTGGGGCGGCGGTCATTCCCCGGCCTCCCGGGCGACGGAGTCGTAGCCGGTGAAGCCGGACGGGTCGTGCCGGCCGAAGCTGCCGTGCTCGAAGATGCCGTAGCCGGTGCGGCCGCCGAGGGTGAAGCGGGCGGCGTGATCGGTGACCCCGTACGCGGCGAGGGGGTGCGCCGAGGGGTCGGAGAGGTCGTAGCTGCGGCGGTCGGTCCAGCCGCGGCCGCGCCAGGTGCCGTGCTGCCAGTCGTCGGCGGGAGGGTAGCCCGCGCCGACGGCCAGCGGGGAGGAGGTGAGGATCTCGGCGGTGAGTTCCAGCGGCTTGCGGTGGGGGTCGGTGAGGTGGATCACCGCGCGTTCGGGGTGGCGGGTGCCGGGGCGGTAGCCGATGTCGGTGTGGGGCCAGCCGAGTTGGACGTCGGGGACGCCCTGGCGCACCAACAGCGCCTCGTTCAGCGTGCGATGGCCGTCGGCGTCCTCCTGGACGACGACCATCACGAAGCGGTCGTCGAAGCGCACCGGGCACCAGACCCAGTGGAAGCCCTCGGGCCGCAGCTCCTCGCCGGCCCGCCCGGTGTCCTCGCCGGGGATCGGGCGGACGCCCCAGCTGCGGTCGCGGGTGCCGGTCCACTCCCCCGCCGTGACGGCGAGGTGCCGGCCCGCGGCGCGGATGCTGCCGGTGCAGGTGCCCGCCTGGACGAACCGCCGGCCCTCCAGCGTCAGCCGGTCTCCGCGGTACTGGGTGTGGTGCGGCTCCCAGGTGGCGGGGAACGCCGCGGTCCAGGTCAGGTCGTACGCCAGGCCGTCCGGGTCGTCGGGGTCCGCGGCGCAGGTCAGCCGCAGGCGGGCGAGCGGCTCCTCGACGGTGATGGTGAGCGGGCCGACGGTGAGCGCCAGCCGGTCGTCGGTGAGCGCGTCGGAGGCCCGTACGGCGTGCAGCCGGTCGCCGAGGCGGAGCGTGGCGTAGGCGTCGATGACGCCGGTGTTGGGGTAGACACCGAGCCCGGCGATCAGCAGCGCACGTCCGGAGTGGTCCATGACGTGGAAGATGCACCGGTCGTAGGCGTTGCGGTCGCCGGTGGCGACATGCCGCATGGACAGCGGGACCTGGTGGATCGGGTACTCGTCGAGCGCGATGGGGCGGTCGGACACGGTCTCCTCCTGGCGCGCGGTCGGCAGGGCGTCGCCCGGTGTGCGGTGCCGCGGCGGGGAGTTGACGGTACGTCAGCCAGGGGCGGACGGCCAGACCCGGGGAGGAAGTACGGTGCCCGGCGGCCGGATCCGGCCGCCGGTGAGCGGGACGGGCGGGGAAGGCGGCCCTCCCCCGCCCCGGTCCGGTCTCAGTGCGACTCGGGCCCCGCCAGATGGCGGGCGATCACCATCCGCTGGATCTGATTCGTGCCCTCGACGATCTGGAGGACCTTGGCTTCGCGCATATAGCGCTCGGCCGGGAAGTCGACGGTGTAGCCGTAGCCACCGAGGAGCTGGACGGCGTCGGTGGTCACCCGCATCGCGGTGTCCGTGCAGAAGAGCTTGGCCATCGCCGCCTCCTTGGAGAACGGCGCTTCGGCGTCGCGCAGCCGGGCGGCCGTGAGGTAGAGGGCGCGGCCGGCCTCGATCTGGGTGGCCATGTCGGCGAGCATGAAGCGCAGACCCTGGAAGTCGGCGATGGGGCGGCCGAATTGGCGCCGCTCGGCGGTGTAGGCGAGCGCCTCGTCGAGCGCGGCCTGGGCGACGCCGATGGCGCAGGCGGCGATGCCCAGGCGTCCGGAGTCCAGGGCGGACAGCGCGATGGAGAAGCCCTGGCCTTCCTCGCCCAGGCGGCGGGCGTCGGGGATGCGGACGCCGTCGAAGTGCAGCTGGGCCGTCGGGGAGCCCTTCATGCCCATCTTGCGCTCGGGGGCGGCGGCGCTCAGCCCCTCGGCGTCGCCGGGGACCAGGAAGGCGGTGATACCGCGGGCGCCGTCGCCGCCGGTGCGGGCCAGGACGGTGTAGAAGTCGGCGACGCCGCCGTGGGTGGTCCAGGCCTTGGTGCCGTCCAGCGTCCAGGTCTCGCCCTCGCGGGTGGCGCGGGTGGTCAGCGAGGCGGCGTCGGAGCCCGAGGAGGGCTCGGAGAGGCAGTAGGCGCCGAGGAGGCCGCCGCCGAGCATGTCGGGGAGGTGTTCGGCGCGCTGCTGCTTGGTGCCGTAGCCGGCCAGGGCGTGGCAGGCGAGGGTGTGGACGCTGACGCCGAGGCCGACGGTCAGCCGGGCCGCCGCGAGCTCCTCCAGGACCTGGAGGTAGACCTCGTAGGGCTGGCCGCCGCCACCGAATTCCTCGTCGTAGGGCAGGGAGAGCAGGCCGGATTCCGAGAGCAGGGTGAAGAGCTCGCGGGGGAAGCGGCCGGCGTCCTCCTCCTCGGCGGCCGCGGGCCTGATCTCGCGCTCGGCGAGCTCGCGTACGAGAGTCAGCAGGTCACGGGCTTCCTCCGTGGGCAGCCTGCGATCCACCGGCCGGGGGCCGTACTCGGTCATGCGGCGCTCTCCTCCCTGTCGGGCGCTGCGGCGACGCGCGCGCGGGGTTGGGCGGCGGCGCCGGTTTCCGTAGTGCCAGGCCGATGATCGCGTTCCGGGTCTCGGAAGGCGATGACCTGCGACTGTGGCGCTAGGAGTATGCCCGATCGGAGGCCCGGCGTCACGGGTTGATCATCACCGGATGCGGAGATCCGGCCCGCCGGGCACGCCTTTGCCCACCGGCCGGGAAATTGGTCCGAACCATTGACTCACTGGTCTAGTCCTTCTACCTTCTCCTCCAACGTTCAACGCGTTCATGCCAATTCGGAACGCAGGTCAGGCTCCACCCTCGCCCCCCTCCGAGGAGACGACATGCTCAGACCGCACCGGATGCGATCACCGCGCGCAGTGATCGCCGCCGTCACCGCGCTGTGTACGGCGGCGCTGGCCGGCACCCTGCTCGCCGGACCGGCCAGCGCCCAGCCCGGCGCCCCCGCCGCACCGGGCCCGTCCGCGGCCGGCACGACCGCGGCACAGCCGGCCGCAGCGGGCGCCAAGGTCGTCGGATACTTCACCAACTGGGGTGTCTACGACCGGAATTACCACGTCAAGAACATCGAGACATCGGGCTCGGCGGCCAAGCTGACGCACATCAACTACGCCTTCGGCAACGTCCAGGGCGGCAAGTGCGCCATCGGCGACTCCTACGCCGACTACGACAAGGCCTACACCGCCGACCAGAGTGTCGACGGCAAGGCGGACACCTGGGACCAGGGCGCCCTGCGCGGCAACTTCAACCAGCTCAGGAAGCTCAAGAAGCTGCACCCCGACCTCAAGGTCATCTGGTCGTTCGGCGGCTGGACCTGGTCCGGCGGCTTCACCGAGGCCGCCAGGAACCCGGACGCCTTCGCGCAGTCCTGCTTCGACCTGGTCGAGGACAAGCGCTGGGCGGATGTCTTCGACGGGATCGACGTCGACTGGGAGTACCCCAACGCCTGCGGTCTGACCTGCGACACCAGCGGCAAGGACGCCTTCACCAAGGTCGTGAAGGCGCTGCGGGCGAAGTTCGGCCAGAACAATCTGGTGACCGCGGCGATCACCGCGGACGCCTCGGACGGCGGCAAGATCGACGCCGCCGACTACGCGGGCGCGGCCCAGTACGTCGACTGGTACAACCCGATGACGTACGACTACTTCGGCGCCTGGGACGCCAAGGGACCGACGGCGCCGCACTCCCCGCTCTCGTCGTACAACGGCATCCCGAAGGCCGGCTTCAACGCCACCGACACCACCGCCAAGCTCAAGGGCCTGGGCATCCCGGCGAACAAGCTGCTGCTGGGCATCGGCTTCTACGGCCGCGGCTGGGCGGGCGTCACCCAGGACGCGCCGGGCGGTACGGCGACCGGCGCGGCGCAGGGCAAGTACGAGGCCGGGATCGACGACTACAAGGTGATCAAGGCGCGCTGCCCGGCCACCGGGAAGGTGGGCGGCACCGCCTACGCCAAGTGCGGTGACCAGTGGTGGAGCTATGACACCCCGGAGACCATCGGCACGAAGATGGCCTTCAAGGACGCCCAGGGCATGGGCGGCACGTTCTTCTGGGAACTGAGCGGTGACACCGCCAACGGCGAGCTGATCAAGGCGATCAGGTAGCCGCGGCGGAAGGCGGATCGACGGGCGGGAGGCATCGGCCTCCCGCCCGTTCGCCGTACGACCGCCGGGCCGGGCGGAGCTCAGGCGGGCGGCCGGGCCGGGGCCGGGCAGCCCGGTTCGTACTCCTCGATCAGCCGCAGGGTGTCGCCCAGGCCGCGCACCAGCAGCGCGGCCACCGTCTCGCGGGGCAGCTCCTGGCCCGCGATCCAGTCGAGGGTGACGCCCTCGACGCTGGAGAGCCAGCCGGTCAGCACGGTGCGGGCGAGCGGCGGGAGGTCTTCGCGGCCCCAGGCGGCGAGGGCGATGGTGCCGAGCAGCCGGGTGCGTACGGTGTCGCGGATCGCCATCACCTCGGCGTCGAAGCCGACACCGCCGGTGACGATGGTGCGGTAGGCGGCCTGGTGGTGCTGGGCGTAGCGCAGATAGCCGTCGACGGTGCGCTGGACGCGTTCGACGGGCGGCAGGTCCTGGGTGCCGGCGGCCCGCTCGACCAGTCCGGCGACCGCGTCCTCGATGACCGCGAGGTAGTAGCCGCGCTTGCTGGTGAAGTAGTAGTAGATCAAGCCCTTGGCGACCCCGGCCTGACGTGCGATGTCGTCCATGGACAGTGCGTCGTAGGAGGTGTCGGCGAACAACTTCCGCCCGGTGGCTATCAGTTCGGCGCGACGCGCCCGTGAGCGCACGGTGCCGCGGACGGCCGGCGAGCCGCCCCGTTCCCGCTGTTGACTCTTATTCAAAATCCGCCCTAGTCTCCAACTGCCAAGAGTTTTGCGCAGTATGACAGAGCGTCATCAACTGCGGCCGGGCCATTCCGCAGGGCGCCTGAAGCACTTCCCTCGTGCATTCGACCGCTGCCCCGGGGAGGACGCAGTGAACTCAAGGACGGACACCTCGCCCGAGGGGCGAACCTCCTGGAAGAAGACCGCCGTGGTGGCGCTGCCCGCCGTGCTCGCCGTGGGAGCGCTGGCCACGGTGATGGCGCAGGGCGCGCTGGCCGCGTCGTTCGCCGTCTCCGGCACCCACTTCCAGGTGGCGTCGGGGAAGCTCACCAGCAACGGTCTCGCCTCCTACGTGCACACCGACCGCGACGCCGACGGACGCGGCCATCCGGTGGCGCTGCTGGGCATCGGCAAGGCGTCGCTCACCGACATCTGCCAGTCGGCGCAGGTCAAGACGCCGGTGGGCACGGTGGTGTTCAAGCTGACCGCGGGCGGCAAGGCGGGTCCGGTGAGCGCCGACAGCCTGGTCATCGACGGTGAGGACCTGGTCGGCGACGCCCGCTTCGGCACCGCCCAGATCGGCCGGGACGCCGCCTCGCTGGACTCCGTACCGGGCGTCCGAGGGCCGAAGGGAAAGTTCGGCCTGCAGGCCGGTGACATCGAGGTCGCGGGCGTCAGGTCGCACGCCTGGTCCGCCACCGGAGGCAACTTCCGCCTCAAGGGGCTGCGGGTGAGCGTGAGCCTGGACGGCGCGAAGTGCTTCTGAGCGCACGGCGTGCCCGGTGCGGCGCCTGGCTGGAGCACCGGCTGCCCTGGCCGGACCGGCGCGCGGCGCTGCGACGCTGGCGGCGCACCCGGCCGTTCTGGGCCGGGCTGCTGCTGGTACTCGGCGGGGCGGAACTGCTGCTGGTGCCACTGTCGCCGCTGACCGTGCTGGTGAGCCTGGGGCTCGGCGGGCTGGCGGCGCTGGGGATCGGGCTGGCGCTGATCGTCGCGGGGCTGTTCCTGTGGTGCGCGCCGGCCGCGCACCACTACGTGAGCATCAATGCGCTGATCCTGTCGGTGCTCTCCTTCGCGGCGACCAACCTCGGCGGCTTTCTGGTGGGCATGGGGCTGGGCATCGCGGGGAGCGCGATGGGCTTCGGCTGGACGCCGGGGCGGGCCCGGGAGCGGACGTCTGCCGGCCCGCCGGACGCGGCGGCGGCAGGCGGCGGCACCGGCGCCAGGGCGCTCGCCGTCGGGCTGCCGGTCGCCCTGCTGCTGGCCGTCGGCGGCCCGGCGCACAAGGCCCGCGCGGCCGCCCCCGGCATCCCGGCGCCCCCGCATCCGCCGACCGTCACCACCACGATGTTCGCTCCGCAGGGGTTCACGCTGGCCGGGGTCGAAGAGGTGCCGACGGCGCACGGCCCCGTCAAGGCGATGGTGCTGCGGATGAGGGCCGCCTCGCTCACCGACTACCGCCTCACCACCCGCGACGGCGGACCCGAACTCACCCTGAGCGCCGATGCGTTGACCCTCAGGGGCAAGGTCACGCTCTACCTCACCAAGTTCAGCGGCTGCCTGGAGGGCCTGGTCTGCCTCACCTTCACCCCGGACACCCTGCCGGTACCGCCGGTCGTCCCGCCCTTCGTCTTCATGACGGAGGTGGCCGCGGAGCAGGCGCTGGTCACCTCGGACCTGATCACCGCGGACGGGCTGCGGCTGCGCGCGGACGTCCGCGGCGGCACCCGTGGCTGAGCCGGCCCGCCCACGCGGGGTTTACGGCCCGGCCCGCGGCGAGCACCATCGGGCGGTACGGGGGCAGGAGCCGCTCTTGAAGAGGTGAAACGTGGTCAACCCTTGGCTGGCGCTGGAGGCCGGTGCCGACCCGGCCGAGCGCACCCGTACGGTGCGACGGGCGCATACGGCGTTCCTGGCCGACGGGACCATCGCACCGCCGGTGCGCCAAGTGGTCGCCGACTCCTGGCGCCGCTCGGCCCACGCCCGGGCCGCCTCGGACGGCGCCGCGCCCATCGAGCTGGACGAGCCCGCGCTGCGCGCCTACCGCGACGGCCATCCGCTGGCCCGTGCCATGCCCGTCTTCCGGGAGCTGCTGGGCAGCTTCGCGCAGGACGGGGCGCATCTGCTGGCCGTCTGCGATCCGCAGGGGCGGCTGCTCTGGGTGGAGGGGCACCACGGGGTGCGGCGCAGCGCCGAGCGGATGAACTTCGTCGTCGGCGCCCGCTGGGACGAACAGCACGCCGGCACCAACGCCCCGGGCACGGCGCTCGCCGCCGATCACGCCGTACAGATCTTCGCGGCCGAGCACTACAACCGGCAGGTGCAGCGCTGGACCTGTGCCGCGGCCCCGCTGCACGACCCGCGGACCGGGCGGCTGCTGGGCGCGGTCGACATCACCGGCGGCGACCATCTGGCGAGCCCGCACAGCCTGGCCCTGGTACAGGCCACGGCCCGCGCCGCGGAGGCCCATCTCGCCTCCGGCACACCGGAGTCAGGCGTCTTCCTGACGGCGCTGGGCCGGGACGAGGCGCTGCTGGTCATGGACGGTGAGCGGCTGCGGCTGGGGCGCCGGCACAGCGAGATCCTGGTCCTGCTGGCCCGGCACCCGGCGGGGCTGACGGGCGATCAGCTGTCGTTGCTGCTGTACGGCGAGCGCGAGATGCGCCCGGTGACGCTGCGGGCGGAGCTGTCCCGGCTGCGGCAGCTCGTCGGTGCGCTGCTGAACTCCCGTCCGTACCGGCTGAGCCGGCCCGTCGAGACCGATCTCGGCGCGGTCGAGGAGCAGCTGGCGGCCGGTGATCCGCGCGCCGCGCTGGGCACCTACCGCGGTCCGCTGCTGCCGCTGTCGGAGGCGCCCGGCGTACGGCGGCTGCGCGAGGCGCTGGCGGACCGGATGCGGTGCGCGCTGCTCTCCGCACGCGACCCCGAGCTGCTGCGCGAGTGGTCGCGCACCCCCTGGGGCGAGGACGACCTGGCGGTCTTCGAGGCCCTCGTCAGCGCCCTCCCCCGGCACTCCCCCGCCCGCACCGCGCCACGGGCCACGGCCGACCGGCTGCGCGCCGCATACGGTCTGAACGCCGGAGCAACGGGGGTGCCACCGGCCGCGCGGTGGGGATACTCCCCCAGCTGACGCTGAGGGTGCCCCCGCCCACGCCCTTCAGGCAGTGGGGAGCAACGTCCGTGCAACCTCGGCCGCTCTAGCCTGCGCACGAGGTCCGCCGCACCACAGTGGCGGGCTTGGTGCCGCAAGCGATTGGGAGGCCGCCGCATGCCCCGTTACGCCAGCCCGGGTTCCGCCGATGCCGTCATGACGTACCTGCCGCGATACGACCACTGGATCGGCGGCGAGTTCGTGGCGCCCGTACTGGGCCGGTACTTCGAGAACCCGACGCCGGTCAACGGGCAGCCGTTCACCGAGGTCGCACGGGGCACCGCCGAGGACGTCGAGCGGGCCCTGGACGCCGCGCACGCCGCCGCGCCCGGCTGGGCCCGCACCGCCGCCGCCGACCGCGCCCTCGTCCTGAACAAGATCGCCGACCGGATGGAGCAGCATCTGGAGGCCCTCGCGGTCGCCGAGAGCTGGGAGAACGGCAAGCCCGTACGCGAGTCCCTGGCGGCCGACATCCCCCTCGCCATCGACCACTTCCGCTACTTCGCGGGCGCCCTGCGCGCCCAGGAGGGCTCCCTGTCGGAGATCGACGAGGACACCGTCGCGTACCACTTCCACGAACCGCTCGGGGTGGTCGCCCAGATCATCCCCTGGAACTTCCCCATCCTGATGGCGGTCTGGAAGCTCGCCCCCGCGCTGGCCGCCGGCAACGCGGTGGTCCTGAAGCCCGCCGAACAGACCCCCGTCTCCGTCCACTTCTGGATGAGCCTGGTCGCGGACCTGCTGCCGCCGGGCGTGGTCAACATCGTCAACGGCTTCGGCGTGGAGGCCGGCAAACCGCTCGCCTCCAGCCCGCGGGTCGCCAAGGTCGCCTTCACCGGTGAGACCACCACCGGCCGCCTGATCATGCAGTACGCATCCGAGAACCTGCGCCCGGTGACCCTCGAACTCGGCGGCAAGAGCCCCAACATCTTCTTCGACGACGTCTCGTCGGCGGCCGACGACTTCCGCGACAAGGCGCTGGAGGGCTTCACCATGTTCGCCCTCAACCAGGGCGAGGTGTGCACCTGCCCGTCCCGGGCCCTGATCCAGCACGGCCACTACGCCGACTTCCTGACCGCCGGCGTGGCCCGCACCGAGAAGATCGTCCAGGGCCACCCCCTGGACACCGACACCATGATCGGCGCCCAGGCCTCCAACGACCAGCTGGAGAAGATCCTCTCCTACCTGGACATCGGCCAGAAGGAGGGCGCCCACATCCTGACCGGCGGCACCCGCGCCGAACTGGGCGGCGAACTGGAGGGCGGCTACTACGTCCGCCCGACGATCCTCGAAGGCAACAACGGCATGCGGGTCTTCCAGGAGGAGATCTTCGGCCCCGTGGTGGCGGTGGCCCCCTTCACCGACTTCGACGACGCGATCAGCATCGCCAACGACACGCTGTACGGCCTCGGCGCAGGCGTCTGGACCCGTGACGGCTCCACCGCCTACCGCGCCGGCCGCGCCATCCAGGCCGGCCGCGTCTGGACCAACTGCTACCACGCCTACCCCGCCCACGCCGCCTTCGGCGGCTACAAGCAGTCCGGCATCGGCCGGGAGACGCACAAGATGATGCTGGACCACTATCAGCAGACGAAGAACTTGCTGGTGTCGTACTCGCCGAAGAAGCTGGGCTTCTTCTAGGTCCACTAGGTCCACTAGGTCCACGAAAAAAGGCGCCTGACCTGGAAGCGGTCGCGGTACCGGCTCGCGAAGCGGCCCAGGGCCCAGGTGACGGACGCCCCACCGATGAACGGGATCGTGCCGTTCGGACTCGATCCCGTTCATCGTGCCAGCAGCGTGGCCCCCTCGGGCCCGTCGCAGCAGCCCACGCCCGTCCCCTTCGGCGTCCGGAGTTCGGAGGGCACCGTCCCCGTCGGCGCCGGAGTTCGGAGGGTGGGAGTATCCCGCCCACCCTCGGAGCTCGTGCCGACCGCCGTTACCGGCCTAGCCTCGTGGTCATGGACACCGACACGGAGAACCTGCTCGGGCAGTTCCTGCGGGCCCGCCGCGAGCTGCTCCGGCCCGAGGACCTCGGTCTGCCGGCCGACGGCCGCCGCCGCGTGACGGGACTGCGCCGCGAGGAGGTCGCGCAGCTCGCCGGCGTGAGTACCGACTACTACATGCGGCTGGAACAAGGGCGCGAACGCCACCCGTCGGTCCAGGTCGTCGATGCGCTGGCCCGGGTGCTGGAGCTGGAGGATGACGCGGCCGCGCACCTGCACCGGCTCGCGCTCCCGTTCTCCAGGAGGCGGCGCCCGGCTGCCCGGCGCGAGCACGTCAGCCCTCACCTGCTGAGCATGATGGCGGCCTGGCCGCAGACACCTGCCGTGGTCCTGGACCGGTATCTGACCGTGCTGGCCGCCAACGCCCTCGGCACGGCCCTCTTCGACGGCCACACCTACCGCGATGACCTGGTGCGACTGGTGTTCCTCGACCCGGACGCGCGTGACTTCTACCCGGACTGGGATCGGGCGGCCGCCAACACCGTAGGCGGACTGCGCGCGGCCGTCGGCACCGACTACAACGACCCCCGCCTCGTCGAGGTGGTCGGGGAACTGTCGCTCAAGAGCGAGTCCTTCCGCCGGTTGTGGGCCCGTCACGACATCCGTCACAAGACCCATGAGACCAAACGCTTCCGCCACCCCGTGGTCGGCGAACTGACGCTGCACTACGAGTCGTTGACCGTGAACAGCGCCCCCGGCCAGCAACTCGTCGTCTACCAGGCCGACCCGGGCAGCCCGTCCCAGGAGGCACTGTCCCTGCTCGGCAGCTACACCGCCGACGGTGCCCCTGCCGAGACGGGCCGGCGCCACCGACCGGGGACCACCTCACAGGGGTCTGCGCAGCACCGACCACCGTCGGCCCCACACACGTCCTGATTCCCCATTCCCCGTCTTCCTGCGCGTCGGCCGCCGACGCGCCATGCCGCCATGCCGCCGTGCGCCCTCGCAACCGCACCCAGGTGGCCGCGCCCACGTCTTCTCACCTTCCGGCTCACATTCCGGTCGCGTTCACACGACCACACCCCCACCCCACCCCACCCCACCATCGCCTCGGCCCGCCTCGACACGCTCAGGACGACCTTCGCCACCTGGCGCGAGCTCACCCTCAGCGCCGACCACCC
The DNA here is from genome assembly GCF_053595675.1 of Streptomyces sp. NPDC002446. Lineage (NCBI taxonomy): Bacteria > Bacillati > Actinomycetota > Actinomycetes > Kitasatosporales > Streptomycetaceae > Streptomyces > Streptomyces sp. NPDC002446. The sequence continues at coordinate 19,963 of NZ_JBSFYC010000091.1, forward strand.
CACCACCCAGGAGAAGACCGCATGACCACGACCCAAGCTGCTGTGACCGCCGCTGCCAAAACCGTCCTGATCACCGGCGCGAGCAGCGGCATCGGCCGGGCCACCGCACTCCGGCTCGCCCGTGAAGGCCACCAGGTGGTGATGGGCGCTCGCCGTGAGGACCACCTTGCAGAGGTCGCGCACGAGATCGAGGCCGCGGGCGGAAAGGCGGACGTGCACCGTCTCGACGTGACCGACCGTGACGACGTGGCCGCGTTCGTGGACGCCGCCGCCGAACGCCACGGCCGGATCGACGTGATCGTCAACAACGCCGGCGTGATGCCACTGTCGCGGCTGGACGCCCTGCTGACCCGCGAGTGGGACCGGATGGTCGATGTCAATGTGCGCGGCCTGCTGCACGGGATCGCCGCTGCGCTGCCGCACTTCCAGCGGCAGCACGGTGGTCACTTCGTCACCGTCGCCTCGATCGGCGCGCACCAGGTAGTACCGACGGCGGCGGTCTACTGCGCCACGAAGTACGCCGCCTGGGCCATCACCGAGGGCCTGCGCCTGGAGCTCGACCCGAGCATCCGCGTCACGACGGTCTCCCCCGGTGTCGTGGAGTCCGAGCTGGCCGACTCGATCACCGACCCGGTCGCGAGGGAGGCGATGCGGGCGTACCGGGCGGACTCCATCCCGCCGGACAGCATCGCCGACGCCATCTCCTACGCGATCGGGCAGCCGCCCGGCGTGGACGTCAACGAGCTTGTCATCCGCCCGACCAGGCAGCGTTAGAGCGACGGCAGATCAACGCCGCCGGCTCGCTGCTCCTACCAGCCCGGAATACCGGCGCCCGTGCACCGACTGCCGCGGGGCGTCCGCCGCCCGCGTCGCTCCGGCGGCCCCGGCACGAACGTCGTCCACCAGGACTGAACGCTTCATACCGCCTGAGGTACTGCGTGGTATGCCGCGTGGCACCCCTGGACGCCAACAAGGGCCGCCGGTGTTCCATGGCCGTCTGCGGCAACCGCATGAAGGCAAGGCGCCACTACCAGCGCACCCGCAACAGTGCGGCCGAGTCATAACTCCGGCGCTCCGCTCAGTCAGTACCTCTGAACAGAACGATCAATTGTTCGCAAGCATTGGCTGGCTCCGCCCCTATCGGAGAGCCGACGGAGGACGGTCTAGCCACCGGCGGTCACCTCTAATGATCACGGCCACGCCGAGCGCGAAGCTTCGCGCGCCCCATGGAGCAGTTTGTGCAGCAAGGCGGTGAGGGCTGGGCTCACAGAGGCGCCGGCCCCGACGGCGATGCCACACACGCACACGCCGACCGCGGCCGAACGCCGTCTCAAACTGGCTTTGAAGGCATGAAGAAGTCCAAGTATTTTCCATGCTTCTGACGGCTCATCTGAGGCATTCGACTCCCAGATGTTGTCCGTCGCGACTCTGTGCTCTCGGGCCGGGGTCGGGCAGGCTGAGCGCATGAACCTGGCCGAACACGCGAACGTCCGTCTCTCCGACTGGCCGGCCCTCTCACGGGGGCGTGCGTGCTGCGGAGCACGGGATTGCCTGTGCGCCGGAGCCCAGGAAATCGTGCACTTCCACGGCGACAACGAGGTCGACGTACACCTGACACACGCCATGATCGACAGGCTGCGTCCGGCGCTGCGGAATTCCAGCGCCCTCAAGCTGTCCGCGGCATCCGGATGGATCACAGTCCGGCTCGAAACGGGCTCCGACATCGACCTGCTCGCCACGCTCGTCAGTGCCGCACTGCTGGCAACCGGGAACCAGCAGGGGGCGGCCGAATCAGCTCGAACGGATCCCTGCACCCGGGGCGCTTCGCAGGCGTCCCGTCGCCAGCCCACCCGCTGGTCACAGCGGGCCTTCGGCGGGTGTAGGAGGTAGCGGGGAAGGCGCCCTCGGTTGCCGTGCCGACGGCTGGCATGGCATCGGGAGTGCCGGCTCCCGCGTGGTGTATGCAGGAGGCATGGACCTTTGGCGGCTCCACGGGGCTCATCGACGGCAGGGGCAGGCGAACCGTGCGCTGGTAGCTGTGCCGCTCCTGCTCATCCTGATCGTCACGGTCGTCGACATCCTCGCCCCGCCAGACGTACACCTCGGACCCTTCCTCGTCGCCGCTCCCGCCATCACGGCGTCGTTCGCCGGCCCGCGGATGACGGCATTCGTCGGCGTGATGGCCGTCCTTGCCCAAGCGGTCGTGGCCGCTGTGCGCACCAGCCTGACGGACCTCAACCACTCCCTCCAGATCACCGCCCTGATCCTGATCTCAGCGTTCGTGACCTTCATGGCGTATCGCCGAGAACGGCACGAGCGTGAACTGACGCAGCTCAGATGGGTGGCGAAGGCGACCCAGGATGTGCTGCTGCGGCCTCCTCCGGAGCGGATCGGCCCGCTGCGCATCGCGTCGGTCTACCTCGCAGCAGAGGCCGAGGCGCAGATCGGCGGTGACCTTTATGCCGTCGCCCGCACCGCCCGCGGTACGCGGATCATCATCGGAGACGTACGGGGCAAAGGGCTGGAGGCCATCGGGGACGCCGCCCTCGTCCTCGGCGCCTTTCGTGGCGCCGCCCACCGGCAGGCGGAGCTACCGGCCCTGGTCGCGCACCTCGATGCAGTGGCCTCCTCCGACCTGACGGACCCCGGCGCTCCCCAGGACGAGCGCGCCGACCAGGGGGAGACGTTCATCACCGCGGTGATTCTGGACATCCCTGACACGGAATCAGTCCTATATTTGGTCAACTGCGGACATCCGCCGCCACTGCTGCTGCGCAATGGTCAGGTCACACCGCTGGAGGTGAGCCAGCCCGCGCTCCCTCTGGGGCTCACCGAATTCGTCGGGTCCGACTTCGTCGTGGAGTCCTTCCCCTTCGAGGTCGGCGACATCGTTCTGCTCTACACCGACGGCATCATCGAGACGCGCGACAAGGCAGGCGTCTTCTATCCGCTCGCCGAACGGATGACGTCCTGGTCAGGTGACGGGCCTCAGGCCCTACTGCGCCACCTGTGCGGGGACCTGATGGCCCACTCCGGCGGATCCTTGGGCGACGACGCCGCCATGGTCGCCCTTGAGCGCCTTCCGACCGCGGGGACATGAGGCGATGCGGAATGTCTGCTCCGGAAGCGGAATGCCCCGGACGGGGGGTGCCGGTGGCGCCTCTGAGGGCGATTGTTGCCTTCGTCTGTGGTGCCGACCTGCGGGATGAAGAATTGCGGTGCCGGGTGGGAGCCAGCTCTGTGCAGTTCGATCTTGCGTTCTCTGTGGTGGGGGTGGGTGCTGGGGGGCTGAGGACGATCGGAACGAACACCGGCTGGGATTCCCACAACGGCTGGAACCGGCCAGGGCGCAAAAGACACCTGCTCCGGCGCTTGTAGGACACCGGAGGTACAGGGACGTGGCTATTTCCCGATCCCCGATCCGAGGCGCCGAAGCGGAAGGCCGCAACCGATCCGTCGGCGGGCCCTCGGGTTCGCGATCATGGATGCCGCGATCGAGGAGTGCCGCGACGCCTACCGCGAACTGACCCAGCAGGTCACATCTCCACCGGATGGTGCGATCGCAAGGGCCCGAAGCAGGAGAGGCGGGAGCAAAGGGAGGGCGCTGCGATGTCTGGAGCACCGGCACACCACACGTCCGTCCCCCGGTATCTGCCGATCGATCGCTGAGCACAGCCTGATCGAGAATCTGCGCACGGTGGCGCTGGTGGGCACCGACGGCACCATCGACTGGTGCTGCTGCCCCTCCTTCGACTCCCCGAGTGTCTTCGCGGCCATCCTGGACGCGGACCGGGGAGGGGCATTCGAGCTGGCTTGCTACCGTGCCGGCCAGCACCAAGCAGTCAGTTCTACTTTCCGGACACGAATGTGCTGATCACCCGCTTCTTCACCGAGGACGGGCTGGGGGAGATCCAGGACTTCATGCCCGTAGCGGACTCCGGCGCATCCGACCGCGACCGGCTGATCCGGCGGGTGGTGTGCGTCCGCGGAACGAATGCGATGCTTGAGGAGCACGCGAATGCCAGCCCACACCCGGATCGCCGCACCCAGCAGCGAAACCGCCGCAGGCTGATGGAACGCCTCACCAGGCAGCTCCTCGATAAAAACGGACGGCGAAGTGCTGGAACTGCTCACGCCGGCATCGGCGGCGCTACGCCGGGGAACAGGCCGACTCCCGGGGGTCATGCGGCACGCCGTGGTCCAGACCTCCGTAGACGTCCGGGGCGAGACCCGATGCCAGTTGTCGCACAACAGTACAACTTTCCTCACCCTTGCGAACAGGCGCCAGACTGTCCGGAGTTGGACCGGAGGAAGGCAACCTGACCAGGCAAGACAATGGGATCTCTCTGATCGCATTTTTGGTTGCATTCACACTCGTCCAGCACGTCAGCAGCCCGGTGAGCTTGTCTCTCTGCTGCGGTACCTCAGTGCCTGCGCCTACGCATCGCCGCTGACCGCCAATGGCTAACCTGGTGCGCCACCCGATCGGCCAGGACCAAACCTAGCTGGCGTTCCCCTTGATGTGTTCGAGCACCTGATGGAACTCCTCGGTCGGCGAGAACTCCATGAACTCGGTGTCCTCCAGCGCCTCGGGGGCGTGTCCGGGCGCCCAGTAGTAGGCATCGCCTGCCTGGTACTCCTCCGTACCCTCCTTCGTCCGCATTCGCAGCCGACCCTTGGTGACGAAGCCCCAGTGCGGGCACTGGCACAGGTCGTCCGGCATGCCCTTGAGGGCCGGGCCGAGGTCTGTACCGGCGGGGGCCCTGATGTAGCCGACGGACATGCCTCCGCCAATGTCTTGCAGGCGTAGCTCCAGCTCACCATCGGTGAGCTCGATGGGTGCCGCGTCCCTGGTGGTCGCTGGCATGGCTGCACCTCCTCCGTGCACCCCCGTCCCCGCCTCCCATCATGCGCCCGGCGCCAGTGGCCGCGCCTCTCGGGGGCCGCCGGGGCCGGACGGACACCTTCAGTCCCCTCAACCCCGATGCCACGCACGCTCCTTGAGGTGGCGGAGGAGCAAACTGACGGCCCGGGGAGTTCAGATTCTTGTGCGGCAGTCGAGCCGCTTCACCATCACCAATTTAGAAATGGGATCCATTTTCATATAGCCTGCGGGGGTCGCCTAGTCATACAGGAGGTCGTCATGGCCGTACCCAAGCGGAAGATGTCCCGCAGCAACACCCGCCACCGCCGCGCCCAGTGGAAGGCCACGACTCCCCAGCTCGTGCCCGTCACCGTCGACGGCACCCCCTACCTCGTACCGCAGCGGCTGGCCAAGGCGTACGAGCGCGGGCTGCTGCGTCCGGAGAGCTGAGCCGACGGAATGACGCACCACCGACTGCCCGTCACGGTCCTGTCCGGCTTCCTCGGAGCGGGCAAGACCACCTTGCTCAATCACGTCCTGGGCAACCGGGAGGGCCTGCGCGTCGCGGTCATCGTCAATGACATGAGTGAGATCAACATCGACGCGACCCTGGTGCGCGGCGGTGAGGCCGCGCTCTCCCGCACCGAGGAACGCCTGGTCGAGATGACCAACGGCTGCATCTGCTGCACGCTGCGCGATGACCTGCTCGAAGAGGTCGACCGACTGGCTCGCGAGGGCCGCTTCGACTATCTCCTCATCGAGTCCAGCGGCATCTCGGAACCGATGCCCGTCGCCGCCACCTTCGCCTTCCCCCGCGACGACGGAGCGACCCTGGGCGACCTCGCCAGGCTCGACACCATGGTCACCGTCGTCGACGCCGCCAACTTCCT
>NZ_JBSFYC010000092.1:0-24424 GCF_053595675.1 Streptomyces sp. NPDC002446
AGTCACACTCAGGCCAACGGACGCCCTTCGCCATGGTCGCGGCCAGCACAAACATCGGACTCAATCATCTAGGGGACGCGAGCGCCCCCTGCGGGTCCACAACGGGGGCGGGGCAGGGGATATTCCCGTCAGGCGGCCCGTCGGGCGGCACTTCCCGTCAGGCCGGGCGGCCCGTCGTCACGGCGTAGAAGGCCACCGCGGCGGCGGCACCGACGTTGAGTGAGTCCACGCCGTGCGCCATGGGGATGCGGACCCATTCGTCGGCGGCCCGCAGGGCGCCGGTGGTCAGCCCGTCGCCTTCGGCGCCCAGCATGAGGGCGGCGCGCTCCAGGGTGTGCGGGGCGGCCTCGTCGATGGCGGTGGCCTTGTCGGCGGGGGTGAGTGCGAGCAGTTTGAAGCCCGCTTCCCGTACGACGGCCAGATCGCGGGGCCAGTTCTCCAGGCGGGCGTACGGCACGGAGAACACCGCGCCCATGGAGACCTTCACCGAGCGGCGGTAGAGCGGGTCGGCGCAGTCCGGGGAGAGCAGCACCGCGTCCATGCCGAGGGCCGCGGCGCTGCGGAAGATCGCGCCGATGTTGGTGTGGTCGTTGACGGCTTCCATGACCACGATGCGACGGGCGCCGGCGAGGAGTTCGGTGGCCGCGGGCAGCGGCTTGCGCTGCATGGAGGCCAGCGCGCCGCGGTGCACGTGATAGCCCGTCACCCGCTCGGCGAGGTCCGGGCTCACGGCGTAGACCGGTGCCGGGACCTCGTCGATGACATCGCGCATGACGTCGACCCACTTGGCGGAGAGAAGCATCGAGCGCATCTCGTAGCCGGCGTGCCGGGCGCGCCGGATGACCTTCTCGCCCTCGGCGATGAAGAGCCCTTCGGCGGGCTCGCGCCGGCGCCGCAGCTCGACGTCGGTCAGGCCGGTGTAGTCGGCCAGCCGGGGGTCGTCCGGGTCGTCGACGGTGATGATTTCTGCCACGGGGAGATAGTGCCTTGTCGGTGTCGAGGTTCCAATGCCGCGTACGGGTCGGCTACCTGCGGGGAGGGAGGGCCGCGATGCCGACCACGTCGCCGATGACGATGACTGCCGGGGGGCGGACGCCTTCGGCCCGTACGGTCTCGCCGAGGGTCGCCAGGGTGGCGTCCACCCGGCGCTGGGCGGCGGTGGTGCCCTCCTGGATGACGGCGGCCGGGGTGTCGGCGGGGCGGCCGTGCTCGATGAGCTTGGCGGCGATGGCGCCGCTGTTCTCCACGCCCATGAGGACGACGAGGGTGCCGCGGAGCTTGGCGAGGGCCGGCCAGTCGACCAGGGAGCGCTCGTCGTCGGGGGCGACATGGCCGCTGACGACGGTGAACTCGTGGGCGACGCCGCGGTGGGTGACGGGGATGCCGGCGGCGCCGGGGACGGAGATGGTGCTGGAGATGCCGGGCACGACCGTGCAGGGGATGCCGGCCTCGGCGAGCGCCTGGGCCTCTTCCATGCCGCGGCCGAAGACGAACGGGTCGCCGCCCTTGAGGCGGACCACGGCCTTGCCGGCCTTGGCGTGCTCGATCAGCGCGTTGTTGATGGCCTCCTGGGCCATGAAGCGGCCGTAGGGGATCTTCGCGGCGTCGATGACCTCGACGTGCGGCGGGAGTTCGGCGAGCAGGTCGCGGGGGCCGAGGCGGTCGGCGATGACGACGTCGGCCTCGGCGAGGAGGCGGCGGCCGCGGACGGTGATCAGGTCGGGGTCGCCGGGTCCGCCGCCGACCAGCGCCACGCCGGGGGTGTGGGGGCGGCGGTGGTGCGGGGCGGCGATGCTGCCGTCGCGCAGGCCTTCGACGATGGCGTCGCGGACGGCGGCGGAGCGGCGCGGGTCGCGGCCGGTGAGCACGGCGACGGTGACGCCCTCGCTGCGGCCGGTGGCCGGCGTCCAGGCGGTGGCGGCCTCGGCGTCGTCGGCGCGTACGCACCACACCCGGCGGTCCTCGGCTTCCTGGGACGCGGCGGCGTTGGCCTCCGGGTCGTCGGTGGAGATCAGGGCGTACCAGGCGCCGTCGAGGTCACCGGCCTGGTAGCGGCGGCGCTCCCAGCGGATCTCGCCGGTGTCGGCCATCGCCTCGACGGACGGGGTGGCGGACGGGGAGATGAGCAGGACGTCGGCGCCGGCGGCGATGAGCGAGGGGAGCCGGCGCTGGGCGACCTGTCCGGCTCCCAGGACGACCACCCGGCGGCCGGACAGCCGCAGTCCGACGGGGTAGGCAGCGTGTTCGGCGGCGTGCTCGGCCATGGCGGTGCGGCTCCTTGTGCGGTGGTGCGAGTTCGACGACCAGCTCAGTCGCTGCGGCTCCGGAGCGGCTGATGAGGGGCGCTACGGCCCACGGGGCGGTAGCGCCCCGGCCCACAGCCTATGGGGCTGCGGGCCGGGGGTCATGCGGGGGCGGCCGGTACCGGCCGCCGGCGGTCAGCTCTTCTCCGTCACTCCGGCGGAGTCGAAGGTGGCGACCTCGTGCATGGCGCGGGCGGCGCTCTGCACCACGGGCAGGGCGAGCAGGGCGCCCGTGCCCTCGCCGAGGCGCAGATCGAGGTCGACCAGCGGGCGCAGGCCCAGCTTGTTCAGGGCCGCGACATGGCCGGGTTCGGCGCTGCGGTGGCCCGCGATGCAGGCGGCCAGCGCCTCGGGGGCGATGGCGCGGGCCACCAGGGCGGCGGCGCCGGCGCTGACGCCGTCCAGGATCACCGGCGTACGCAGCGAGGCGCCGCCGAGGATCAGGCCGACGATGGCCGCGTGCTCCAGTCCGCCGACCGCGGCGAGGACGCCGACCGGGTCGGCCGGGTCGGGCTGGTGGAGCTCCAGGGCGCGGCGGACCACGTCGACCTTGCGGGCGTGGGTCTCGTCGTTGATGCCGGTGCCGCGGCCGGTGACCTCGGCCGGGTCGACGCCGGTGTAGACGGCGATCAGCGCGGCGGAGGTGGTGGTGTTGGCGATGCCCATCTCGCCCGTGAGCAGCGCCTTGTTGCCGGCCGCCACGAGGTCGCGGGCGGTCTCGATGCCGACCTCGATGGCCTTGAGGACGTCCTCCTGGGTCATCGCGGGGCCGGCCGTGAAGTCGGCGGTGCCGGCGCGGACCTTGCGCGGCAGCAGTCCCGGGGTGGCGGGGAGGTCGCCGGCCACGCCGACGTCCACCACGCACACCTCGGCGCCGACCTGGTTGGCGAAGGCGTTGCAGACCGCGCCGCCGCCCAGGAAGTTGGCGACCATCTGGCCGGTGACCTCCTGGGGCCAGGGGGTCACGCCCTGGGCGTGCACACCGTGGTCGCCCGCGAAGATCGCGACGGCGGCGGGCTCGGGGATCGGCGGCGGGCACTTGCGGGACAGGCCGGACAGCTGTGCGGAGATGATCTCCAGCATGCCGAGCGCCCCGGCGGGCTTGGTCATCCGCTTCTGCCGCTCCCAGGCCTCGCCGAGCGCCTTGGCGTCCAGCGGGCGGATGCCCTGCAGGGTCTCCTGGAGGAGGTCGTGCGGGCTCTCGCCGGGCAGCGCGCGGCGGCCGTAGGTCTCCTCGTGGACGACCCAGGACAGCGGGCGGCGCTTGGACCAGCCGGCCTGCAGCAGCTCGGGCTCCTCCGGGAACTCGTCGACGTAGCCGACACACAGGTAGGCGACGACTTCGAGGTGGTCGGGCAGGCCCAGCTCGCGGACCATCTCGCGCTCGTCGAAGAAGCTGACCCAGCCGACGCCGAGGCCCTCGGCGCGGGCGGCGAGCCAGAGGTTCTCGACGGCGAGCGCGGAGGAGTACGGGGCCATCTGCGGCTGGGTGTGCCGGCCGAGGGTGTGCCGGCCGCCGCGGGTGGAGTCGGCGGTGACGACGATGTTCACCGGCGTTTCGAGGATGGCCTCGATCTTCAGCTCGCGGAACTGCTTGGCGCGCGCCTTGGGCAGCGACTTGGCGTACGCCTCGCGCTGCTGCATGGCGAGCTGGTGCATCTTCTCGCGGGTCTCGGCCGAGCGGATGACGACGAAGTCCCAGGGCTGGGAGTGGCCGACGCTGGGGGCGGTGTGGGCCGCCTCCAGGACGCGCAGCAGCACGTCGTTGGGGATCGGGTCGCTGCGGAAACCGTTGCGGATGTCGCGGCGCTCGCGCATCACGCGGTGTACGGCGGCCCGCTCGGAGTCGTCGTAGCCGGCGGCGGGGGGGCCGTCGGCGGCTTCGGGCGCCGGGGCCCCGGTCTCCTGCTCCTGCGGCTGGTCGTCGTCCTGGCCCTCGCCGAGCTGGACGAGTCCGGTGGCGTCCTGCTCCTGGGGGGCCTCGTCGGGCGCGTCGGGCCGGGCGGGTCCGTCCGGCGCGGCCTGGTCGTCGGCCGCGGGGGTGACGGGGTCGGCGGTGGCGTCCGCGGTGGGCGGCGCCGGGACGTGGACGACGGGCTGGTCGCCGGTGGCCTGGGCCGGGATGTGGACGGTGACGGGCTGCGCCTCGGCGGCCGGTTCGGCGGGGGCGTCGGGCCGCACGGGCTCGGGGGCCTTTGCCGGCTGTCCGGCTTCCGCGGTCTCCGCGGTGCTCGCGGCGGCAGCCTCGTCCTCCGGCTCCGCGGCCGGGGCGGGCTCGGTGGCCGCGGGCTCCTCGGCGGAGTCCTCCGGGGTGTCCGCACCGGCCGCTTCGGGCTGCGGCTCGGCCGGGGTGTCCGCGGTCTGCGGTGCGTCCTGGGGCGCGGGCGCCTCGGCGGGCTGCTGCCCGGTGGCGTCCACGGGGTCGCCGGGCTGCGGGTGGCCCGGTTGCTGTGCCTCGGGCGGCTCTATGACCGTCTGGTCCGCGGTGCCGGCGTCGGCCATGGGCATGGCGACGGGTCCCTGCGGAGCCGAGACCGGGGCGGCCGCGGGCTGCTCGGCCGCGGCGGCTTCGGCGAGGGCTTCGGCGGGGGCCTCGGGAGCCTGGGCCGGGGCGGGCTCGGCCGGGGCGACGGCCTCGGCTTGGCCGTCGGCCTCGGGCTGGGCGTCGGCGGCGGGCTGGGCGTCGGCGGCGGGCTGGGCCTCGGGCTGCGGCTGGGCCTCGGCGGCGGGCGCGGCCGGCTGGTCGGGCTGGGGCTGGTCGGTGGCCTGGGGCGCGTCGGCGGGGGCGGCTTCGGCCTGCGGGTCCTCGGCGGGAGCCGCCGGCGCGTCCGCCACGGCGGCGGACTGCTCCGCCTCGGGCTGCGCGTCCGGGGCGGCCTCGGCGGCGACGGGCGGGGCCGGTTCCACGGCCTCGGCTGCCGCTTCGGCGGGGGGCTGCTCCTGGTCGGCGGGCTGCTGTTCGCCCGCTACGGCGGCCACCTCTGGCTGCTGAGCGGCAGCCTGGGCGTCCGCAGCCGGGACCTCCTGAGCGGGAGCGTCCGGTGCGGGCGCACCCTGCGCGGCGGCGTCCACGGCGGGTGCCTGCGCCGCGACGGCCTCGGCGGCCGCCGCGTCCACGGCGGCCGCGTCCGTCGCGGCCGCTGCGTCCTGACCGGGCAGCGCCGCATCCGGCACCGCCTGCGGGGCCACGTCCTGCGGCTGCTGCGGCGCCTGCGCCGGAGCCTCGGCCGGGGCGACCGGAACGGCCTCGGCGGCGGGGGCGGCCTCGGCGGCGGCACCCTCCGCACCCGCGGCGTCCGCGACCGCGGCGTCCGCGACCGCGGCCGGATCCTGGGGCTGCCCGGAGTCCGCGGTCTGCGCGGTGCCCTCTGCGGGCATCGGCAGGGGCATCTGCGGCGCCTGCCCGGCCGGCGTCGGCGCGTCCTGCGCGACCGGCTGAACCGCCTCGCCGGCGGGCGCGGCGGCCTCGGCGGGCGCCACCGCTTCCGCGGCCGGGGCCGCTGCCGCCTGGGCCGCCGCCTCGTCCCACGCCGGCACCTGCGACGGGATCTCGCCGAGCTGCGGGCCGGGCAACGGGCCCTGACCGGCGGCTCCGTAGGTCTGCTCGGGGGACAACTGCCCACCGTAGGAAGGGCCGCCGCCGGGCTGGTCACCGTGCGGCGGTACGGCGAAGGCCTGGCCGGGCGCCGCCGCCCCGGCGACGGGCTGCTCCGCGTATGGGGCGCCCGCGGCCGCCTGGGCGTCGAGCGGCACGCCGGGCACCGGCTGTTCGCCCGGCGCGGCCTCGGGGGCCTCGGCCGGGGCGTCGAAGTACTCGGGGCCGCCGGTCGGTACCGCGACGGGCCGGACGGGGCCGGCCGCCGGGGCGTCGGCGGGGCCGCGGTCGGCGAGCGAACGGACCACGCCGCCGGTCGGGTCGGGGACGGGCGGGCCCATGTGCAGCGGGCGGCGGGCGGGCGTGGAGGGCGCCGCGGCACGGGCGCGGTCCTGCTGCTGCGGTGCGGCGGGCTGGGGAATGCGTACCGCGCTGAGGTCGACGGAGCCGGAGTCCCGGCCGCCGCTCTCGTGGTCGCCGGCCTGGGCGGGCATCGGCTCGAAGCCGGCGGCCGGCTGCGCGGCCGCGTCGAACGGCACGCCCTGCTGCGGCTGCTGGGCCAGGCTCTGGTGGGTCTCCTGCGGCAGTGGCGCCGGCTGCTCGCTCCAGGCGCCCTGGGCACCCGGCATCAGCAGCAGGTCGTCGTCCTCGACCACACCGTCGGCCTGGTCGAGGTAGGGGTATTCACCCGGAGGGGTCACCATGCCCGGCAGCTCCGTCGGTCCGGGGTCGGCAGGGGAGGGAACGGCCGCCGGCTGCGGCTGGCCGGGATGTCCGCCTGCGTTCTCCGGCTGTCCCTCGCCCGGGACCTGGCCGGTGTCGGTCATGCGTACCCCTCGCCCATTGGTAGTGCTCCTTCCAACCGCTCGTGCGACGCGCTCGACCGGGGCGCGCCGACGCCCGATAGCTAGAACGAGCGAGCACGCCTCGCGGCACGTCCGCTCTCAGAGCTTCATATTCGTCCAAAACCACGGCTTTTTCCGGATATTGGCGTACGAAGCCGAACGCGGAACGGCGGCGCAACGATCCGCCAGCCTACCTCGCGCGGGTTGCCGTGCTGGTCACGGGTGAGGAACGCGATACCCGCTGACCAAAAACACCACCGACCGCTCGCGTTCGACCCAGACGGAGGTGTCCAGGTCCACGGACTGCAGCAGGGCGCACTCGACTTCGTAGCCGCCGTCCGCCAGCGCCCGGCCGAGCTCTTCGGCCTCGTCGCGGGTGGCGGCGTGGGTGACGATCCGTTCGGGGCGGCGGTCCGCGCAGGCGGTGACGACCTCCGCTCCCCCGCCGCCGATCCGCACCACGTCGGGCTCGGGCAGGTCCTCCAGGATCTGCGGGGCCCGGCCGTGCACGACCTGGAGTTGGACGCCGTGGCGCCGGGCGACGGCGGCGGTGCGCTCGCAGGCGTCCGGGTCGGCGTCCACGGCGATGACCGCGGCGCCGAAGCGCGCGGCCTCCACGGCGGCGGCTCCGCTGCCCGCGCCGATGTCCCAGAGCAGGTCGCCCACCCGCGGCCCGAGGCGAGCGAGTTGGGCGGTGCGCAGCTGGACGGACTCGCCCTCGCCCAGGGCCCCTCCGTAGGCGGGGGCCGGGAGCCCCCAGCCGCGCGGTCCGGCGGGATGGCCGACCTCGTGGCCGGCGATCCAGCCGGTCCCCTGGGCCGCGGCGCCGCCGGGCGCTCCGCCGACGACGATGACGACGTTGGGGTCGCGCCAGACGTGGTCGGCGACCTTGTCGGACGTGAGGACCGTCACCCGCTCGCGGTCGGTGCCCAGGTCCTCGCAGATGACGAAGGTGCGGTGGACGCCGCCGAGCAGCAGGGCGAGTTCGGCGGGCCCGGCGCCGGGCGAGGTGAGCACGGCGACCTTGGTGTGGGCCCGGCAGACGTTGACGGCACGGCGCAGGTCGCGGCTGTGGGCGACGACGATCTGGGCGTCGTCCCAGGGCATGCCGGCCCGTGCGAAGGCGGCGGCCACGGAGGAGACGGCCGGCACCACCTCGACCTCCAGGCCGTGCTCGGGTGCGCGCAGGGTGCGGACGACGCCGAAGAAGCCGGGGTCGCCGTCGGCGAGCACGACGGCGGTGCCGCGGTGCTGGGCGATCCGGCGGGCGGCCAGGCTCACGCTGCCGAGCCGGATCCGCTCGGCGTTCGGCGGGACCTCGGGCAGTGCGAGGTGGTGGGCGGCGCCGGCCACCAGCGTGGCGGCGCCGAGGGCGGAGCGGGCGGCGTCGGTCAGCGGGGAGCCGTCCCATCCGATCACCGTGACCCGGTCGGCCATCTCGTCAGTCTCCTGGGGCTGCTGGTGGTGGCGTACGGGGCGGGCCGGTACGCCCGGCCGTGGTGCGGTCCTCGCTGGTGGCGAGGGGTGCGGCAGGCCGAGAGTACCCCGAGGGGCGGGCCTGGGCGCGGGTGCGGGTGCGGAGCGGTCAGTTCCACCCGGGGTAGGCGAATCCATTGGCGTCGACCCGTCGGCCGGGGGCCCCTTCGAGGTCCTCGGGCAGCAGGCTCCAGACGATCTGATCCGTGCGGATGTCGACCCAGTCGCCGTCCTCCGTACGGCTGCGGGCTATGCAGGCGTTGCGCAGCACTCCCTCGCTGATGCAGCCGATCTTCTGGGCGACCTGCTGGGAGGCGGTGTTGCCGGCGGCGGTGCGCAGCTCCAGGCGCTCGAACCGCTGGTCCTGGAAGAGCCACTGGGCGGTGGCGAGGGCCGCCTCGGACGCATAGCCCTCGCCACGGGCCCAGGAGGCGATGATGTAGGAGATCTCGGTGGCGCGCACCCGCCAGTTGGTGTTGCCCAGTTGGACGATGCCCACCAGGCGCTGGGTGAGGAATTCGGTGACCGCGAGGTCGAGGCCGCGGCCCGCGGTGCGTTCGGCGGGCGCGTATTCGGTGACCCAGGTGCGGGCGCCGGACTCGGTGTAGGGCTGGGGCACGGAGGTCCAGGCGGCGACCAGTTCGTCGTTCATCATCTCGGCCAGCGCGGGGATGTCGTCCTCGTCGAGCGGGCGCAGCACCAGCCGGTCCGTGCTGATGGAGATGTCCGGGAAGGTGGATGTCATGCCGCTGCTCCCACGCCGTTGACCTGGTGCCCTGGGACGTCGCGGACTGCTTACCGCGAGGTCACGGGCCTTTTTGACCGTCTGAATGCACCAGCATGCAGCATGGGCGGGCGGGTGTGCCACGCGCGTGACCTGCGGACGAGCCTCCCCACTACACCCGCCCACCCCCCGAAGGGGGGTGGGCGGCGGGGAAAAACCCAGTGCGGCGCGACGAACGCGAAGGCGTCGGCTTCGCCGGCCCGAAGACGGCGTCAGCGCGAAGGCGACGTCAGCCCTTGGCCGGCCCGAAGGCGACGTCAGCCCTCGGCCGGCGCGAAGGCGGCGTCAGCCCTTCGCCGGTCCGAAGGCCGGGATGACCGAGCCGTCCTTGTACTTGTCCTCGATGAACTTCTTGACCTCGGGGGAGTTCAGCAGCTTGGCGAGCTTCTTGATCCGCGGGTCGTTCTCGTTGCCCTTCTTGACGGCGAGGAAGTTGGCGTAGGGGTTGTCCTTCGCCTTCTCCAGGGCGAGCGCGTCCTTGGAGGGCTTGAGGCGGGCGCCGATGGCGAAGTTGCCGTTGATGATCGCGGCGTCGACGTCGTCGATGCGCGGCGCGGTCTGCGCGGCCTCCAGCTCGGTGATCTTGATGCCCTTGTCGTCCGTGACGTCGGTCAGCTTGGCCTCCGAGCCGACGCCGGGCTTGAGGGTGATCACGCCGTTGTCGGCGAGCAGCTTGAGCGCACGGCCCTCGTTGGAGGGGTCGTTGGGGACGGAGACGGTGCTGCCGGACTTGAGGTCCGAGAGCTTGTCGATCTTCTTGGAGTAGAGGCCCAGCGGCTCGATGAGGACGTTCTGGACGGGCACGATGTGCGTGCCGTTCTCCTTGTTGAAGGTGTCCAGGAACGGCTTGTGCTGGAAGAAGTTGGCGTCGACCTGGCCGTCGTCGGTGACCTTGTTGGGAATCTTGTAGTCGTTGAACGGCTTGACGACCAGCTTGAGGTCTTCCTTGGCCGCCAGCTCGTTCTTGACGAACTCGAGGATCGCGCCGTGCGGGGTCGGGCTCGCGGCGACGACGAGGGGGGCGTTCTTGTCGCCCTTGTCGCCGCTCGCGGTGGCGTCGGAGGGAGCGGAGCAGGCGCTCGCGCCGAGGGCGACGGCGGAGGCGGCGGCGACCGCCACGGTGATCTTGATGGTGTTACGCACGAAGAGTGCCTCTTTCTCGTTCACACGTGGGGCTTCACGTGTGGTGTCCGCCCGGCAAAGGGTCCGGGCTCTTGGGTGGTGCGGGTGGTGCGGGGGGCGGCTTGGTCAGGCCGCCTCGGTGGCGGCCGCCGGCTCCTCGGTGCGGGCGCGGCGCAGGCCGACGCGTACGGAGGAGGAGGCGCGGGTGCCGCGGCTGGCGAGCCGGCGGACGACCAGGTCGCCGAGCAGCTGGACGACGGTGACGATGACGATCAGCTCGACGACGGTGATGACCATCAGCCTGGTCTCGTACTGCTGGTAGCCGTAGTTGTAGGCGAGGGCGCCCAGGCCGCCGCCGCCGACCGCGCCGGCGATCGCGGAGTAGCCGATCAGCGTGATCACGGTGGTGGTGACGGCCGCGACCAGCGCGGGCAGGGCCTGCGGCAGGAGCACCTTGAAGATGATGGTCCAGGTGCCGCCGCCCATGGCGTGGGCGGCTTCCACCAGGCCGTGGTCGACCTCGCGCAGTGCGGCCTCGACGAGGCGGGCGAAGAACGGGATGGCGGCGATGGCGAGCGGGACGACCGCGCCGGTGGGGCCGATGGAGACGCCGACGACGAGCCGGGTGAAGGGGATCAGCACGACGATCAGGATCAGGAACGGGAAGGACCGTCCGATGTTCACGATCGCGCCGAGGACCTTGTTCACCACGATGTTCTGCAGCAGGGCACCGCGGTCGGTCAGGTGCAGCAGTACGCCGACGGGTATGCCGACGAGGACCGCGTAGAACGTCGACCACCACACCATGAAGAGGGTGTCGAGGGTGGCGTCGTACAGCAGCGGCTGCATCTCGGTCCAGCTCACTTGGCACCTTCCTTCTGGAGCGGGGCGGCGGGCGCCGGGATGGCCGCGGCAGCGGTGTCGGGGGCGATGTCGGCGACGTCGACCTGCAGTCCCTGCTCGCGCAGGAAGCCGATGGGCACGACGTTCTCCTCGAAGCGGCCGGGCAGCTCGATGCGCATCCGGCCGATCTGCTTGCCGCCGACGGTGTCCATGGCGGCGCCGAGGATCGAGATGTCGACGTTGTAGGTGCGCGCCAGCTCGGAGATGACCGGGCGGGTGGCGGCCGAGCCGTGGAAGGTGACGTCGACGACGGTGCGGTCGTCGGCCGAGGGCTCGCCGCCGACCGGGAACAGCTCCCGGGCCAGCTCCGAGCCGGGGGTGGCCAGCAGTTCGGCGACGGTGCCCTGCTCGACGATCCGGCCGTTCTTCATCAGCGCGGACGAGTCGCAGATCGTCTTGACGACGTCCATCTCGTGCGTGATGAGCACGATGGTCAGGCCCAGCTGGCGGTTGAGGTCGCGCAGCAGCTGGAGGATGGAGCGGGTGGTCTCGGGGTCCAGGGCGCTGGTGGCCTCGTCGGAGAGGAGCACCTTGGGGTCGCCGGCCAGCGCGCGGGCGATGCCGACGCGCTGCTTCTGGCCGCCGGAGAGCTGGGCGGGGTAGGCCTTGGCCTTGTCGGCGAGGCCCACCAGGTCCAGCAGTTCCAGGGCCTTGCGGGAGCGCTCGCGGCGGTCGACCTTGAGGATCTCCAGCGGCAGTTCGACGTTGTCCTGGACGGTGCGCGAGGACAGCAGGTTGAAGTGCTGGAAGACCATGCCGATGTGGCTGCGGGCGGCCCGGAGCTGGGCGCTGGCGCGCTTGCCGCGCCCGGCGATGGACGTCAGTTCCTGGCCGGCGACGGTGACCGTGCCGGAGGTCGGGCGCTCCAGGAGGTTCAGGCAGCGGATGAGGGTGGACTTGCCGGCGCCGCTCTGGCCGATGACGCCGTACACCTCGCCCTCGCGGACGTGCAGATCGACGCCGTCCAGGGCGGTGACTTCGCGGTCTCCTGAACGGTAGACCTTGCTCAGGCCCGTTGTGGTGATCACAGGGAATTCCGTCACTGTCGAGTGCTCGGCGGCTCGCCCGCCGGGCACGGGGCATTCTTGCGAGTGCGGCAGAGGGGAACGGGGAGCGGCGGCGGGCGCGAGGGCCCGGCTCCGGGTTCCGGTGACGCGGGGCGGCCGGTGGCGTCGGGGACCGACGTGCGGCTCATGGCAGTCTCGCTTCGGGGCGCGAGGCTCAGGCGGGGGCCCTCAGCGGTCACACATTCGACACATGCAACGAGCACCGGGCGTCATGTTCGCCTCGGTCGCAGGGGTGCGGCAGCTCGTCGTGGTCATGGCGGCAAGTAAACCAGACAGCAGTACGGCACGATCAATTCTGTCCGGATACCGGACAGGCCTGACCAGTCCGTGGACGGCGCCGCACGGTGCCGCCGCGATCTCCACGGCCCCCCGCGTGGCCTGCGCGGATGCCGCCGACGGGCCGGGGGCCGGGAGCCCGGCGCAGGGCCCGGCGGCCCGGTGCGCTGTGGCCAACGCCACGGTCACCGCGGACCGGGAGTGCCGCCGCGCGGACCGGGCCCTGCGGGCGGCGCGGGGCCGGGCGCAACGGGTCTTTTGGCCCGTAATAGGGTCTGGCGCATGTTCGATGCCCTGACGGTCGCCACCAGCGTCGCCGCGCTCGCGCTCGCCGCCTGGTGCGGTTTCGCCGCCTACCGGGACCAGCCGACCAAGGACTGGCACTTCCTCGCCATGGGCGTGGTGTCGCTGCTCGGCGTCATACAGCTGGTCATCGGCATCGTCCAGCTGGCGCGCGGCGAGAAGCCGGAGCAGGGCACGACGATCTTCGTGGCGTATCTGCTCGGCGCCTTCGCCTGCGTCCCGGCGGCGGGCTTCATGTCCCTTGCGGAGCGCACCCGTTGGGGGTCGGCGACGGTCGCCGCGGGCGGTGTGGTCCTGGCCGTGCTCGAGGTGCGCCTGTTCGACATCTGGGGAGGCTGAGGTGACGGCGACCGACAAGACCGCCGAGGAGGGCGCGCCCCGCACCCGCCAGAAGCTGATCACCGGCCCCGGCATCCTGCTGGTCTGGCTGTACGGCGTGATGGTCGTCGGCGCCGTGTCGCGCTCCGTCGTCCAGATCGCCACGGACTTCGACCGCGCCCCGCTCGCGTACACGCTGTCCGCGCTCGCCGGCGTCGTCTACGGCTTCATCACCTATTCGCTGGTGCGCGGCGGGAACACGGCCCGCAAGGCGGCGCTGGTGTGCTGCGCCGCCGAGCTGGCGGGCGTGCTGACCGTGGGCACCTGGACGCTGCTGGAGCCGTCCGCCTTCCCGGACGCCACGGTCTGGTCGGACTTCGGGATGGGCTACCTCTTCATCCCCGTCCTGCTGCCGGTCACCGGGATGCTGTGGCTGCGCCGGGTGCGCAGCGCCTAGCGGGATCTGACCCGGGGTACGGGCCCGCCGCCGCGCGGGCCCTCCCCCAAGCTCCCCGGGAGCAGGGGGACCCCCAGCCGTACCGCTACGCCCGGGCCGCGAACTCCTCGGCGGCGGCTTCCTTCTCCAGGGTCACCACGCTCAGCCGCGAGGTGAGCTGCTCGGTGCCGACCGGCGCGTAGCCGTGGCTGCGGTAGAGCCGCAGATTGCCCTCGCTGCGGTGGCCGGTGAGCAGCCGGAAGCGCTTGGCCGCCCGCTCGGCCGTCAGCCGCGCCTCGAGGGCGGCCAGCAGCCGCCCGCCGAGGCCGTGCCGCTGCAGCCGGGGGTGCACGATGAGCTTGGCCACCTGCGCGGTGCCGTCCGCGTCGACCGTGCCGCGCACGGATCCGACCACCTCCTCGCCGAGCCTTGCCACCACGACGCAGCCCTCGCTCAGTTCGGTGCGCAGCGCCTGCAGCGTCTGGGTGAGCGGCTCGATCCCGTAGTCGTCGTAGAGCGCGGCCTCCGCCTGGTAACAGAGGTACTGCAGTTTGAGGATCTGCTCGGCGTCCTGGTCGGTCGCCGCAGAGATGGTCACACTCGTGCCCATGCCCGGATGCCTCCCCTTATTCGGTTGGTCCAGGGCGCGCTGAGGGTGAGGGGTGCGCCCCGGAACGATGTGCCCTGACTTCCGGACTCCCCGGAATGTGGCGGCGGCAATCTCCGCCGACGAGCATTCTGCGCAGGCAATCAGGACAAGCGGAACGGACCGGCAGCCGGCTCGCCTGTGACATTCCCAACTCAGATGAGAATTCAGGGGGCCGACGCCGGTCCGGGAGGCACCGCGCGCCTTCGAAAGCAAGCTTCAGCGCTTGCGGAACTCCGCGGCGGCCAGCAGCGCCGTGTCCGGGTTGTCGGAGAAGATCCCGTCGATGCCGGTCGCGAAGAGCTTCCTCAGGTAGTCGAGGGAGCGGCCGTACGCGGCGGGGTCCTTGCCGACCTGGAAGTCCAGCGGCAGGAAGCTGTTCTCGTTGCGCAGCGTGTACGGGTGGACGACCAGGCCCTCGGCGTGCGCGTCGCGGACCAGGGTGGTGGGCTTGCCGAGCTTGCCCTGGTCATCCTGCGCGATGATCTGCGGCAGCCAGGGGCCGATGCCCTGGGCGAAGCCGGAGACCCACTTGAGCCCCTCGGGCTTGAGCAGATCGGCCGTGGTGCGCGGGTCGCCGGCCTCCACGAAGTCCCAGGGCTTGACGGTCGGCTCGTCGAGCAGGAGGACCTTCGGGCTGCGCAGGCCCAGCTTGCCGAGCCGCTGGAGGCTGCTGGGTTCGAAGGACTGCAGGAAGTTCGCGGAGTCCGTCTTGTGCCGCCCGTAGCGGCGCAGCAGCTTGGCGAGCGGCTCCTCGATGCCCAGGCCCAGCTTGCGGAAGTAGGTGGGGTGCTTGGTCTCGATGTAGAGCCAGATGGGGCGGCCGCGCCTGCGCCCCTCGCGCTCGGCCCACTGGA
Organism: Streptomyces sp. NPDC002446; assembly: GCF_053595675.1. NCBI lineage: Bacteria > Bacillati > Actinomycetota > Actinomycetes > Kitasatosporales > Streptomycetaceae > Streptomyces > Streptomyces sp. NPDC002446. The sequence goes on from NZ_JBSFYC010000092.1 coordinate 14,932, forward strand.
GGACCTCTTCGAAGGTGGGCACCTGCCAGTGTCCGTTGTAGAGGGTGTTGTGCTGGCGGACGTCCGGTATGCGCTCCTTGGCGCGCAGGGTCTTCAGCTCGGTGAGCGTGAAGTCCTCGGTGAACCAGCCGGTGAGCTTCTTGCCGTCGACGGTCTTGGTGGTCTTGCGGCCGGCGAACTCGTGGCGGTCGGCGACATCGGTGGTGGCGGTGATGTCGTTCTCGTGCCGGCAGACCAGATGCCCGTCCTTGGTCGGGACGAGGTCCTGCTCGATGACGTCCGCGCCCATGTCGAGGGCCAGTTGGTACGAGCCGAGGGTGTGCTCGGGACGGTAGCCGCAGGCGCCGCGGTGGCCGACGACCAACGGGGACGGCAGCTGCTCCCCGGCCGCGCCCCCGCGTCCGCTCGCGCTCGCCTGGCCGGCTCCGCCGAACACCGCCGCTCCCGCGCCGAGGGCCGCGGCCCCCAGTACCGTCCGCCGTCCCGGCTGCTGCCGCTTTTGCATACCTACGCTCCTTGTGTACGTGCTGTGGTCGCGGTCCGCGTGCTTCCGGGTGTTTTCCGGGGTGCGCCGTTGGCGTGTTGCGCACCTGCCCGCGGAACCGGCCTGATCGTAAGCACGGACGGGTCATGCCGGGGAGACGCCCACCGACTTCGGGGGGAACATGGTGGTAACACACATCAACTGTGAGTCAACTGTGCGTATCGACCTCATGAACCCGATGTGCGAGCGAGAGTAACCCGCGAGTATCGTCCTGGGCTGCAGAGTTCTGCGCCCGCTTGACGTTGACCAGTCACGACCCGGAGGGCCCGTTGTCCCGCATTGTGCTGAAGGCGATCCTCGGATTCGTCATGCGTGTCCTGTACCGCCCGCAGGTCGAGGGCATGGAGCGCATTCCGGCGACCGGGCCGGTGATCCTGGCCGGCAACCACGTCACCTTCATCGACTCGCTGTTCATGGTGCTGTGCGTCAAGCGCCAGGTCTTCTACATCGGCAAGGACGAATACGTCACGGGCAAGGGCATCAAGGGCCGCCTGATGGCGTGGTTCTTCTCCACCGGCGGCATGATCCCCGTCGACCGCGACGGCGGGCACGGCGGCGTCGCGGCGCTGATGACCGGCCGCCGCGTCCTGGAGGAGGGCAAGGTCTTCGGCATCTACCCCGAGGGCACCCGCTCCCCCGACGGCCGGCTCTACCGCGGCCGTACCGGAGTCGCCCGCCTGGCCCTGATGACCGGCGCCCCCGTCGTCCCGTACGCGGTGATCGGCACCGAGAAGGTCCAGCCGAACGGCAAGGGTCTTCCGCGCATCGCCCCGGTCACCATCCGCTTCGGTGAGGCGCTGGACTTCTCCCGTTACGACGGTATGGACCGCGACCGCTATGTCCTGCGGGCCGTCACCGACGAGGTGATGAGCGACGTCATGGAGCTGTCCGGCCAGGAGTACGTCGACATGTACGCCACCAAGGCCAGGGCCGCCTGATCCCTCGGCCACCGCAACGGGCCCCGTTCGCCGCCATGGTGCGGACGGGGCCCGTCGCGTGCCCGGGTCTCAGCAGGGCACCCGGAAGCCGCCGGGCGCGCGCTGGCCCTCGGCGCCGCCGGTCCGCGCCGTACGCAGCGCCACCTCGGGCCGCGGTACCAGGCTGCTGTCCTGGAGGAGTTGCTGGCGCTGGCCGACGTCGCCGGCCTGGGCGCCGGACGCCTGGGCGTTCTTGGCCGTGACCCGGTTCAACGGCGCGGGCTCCAGCGTCCCCTTGGTGCGGACGTAGTCGACGAAGCTCTCGAAGTCGCGGGTGTGCCGGACCGGCGCGGTGAACCCGGTGAAGGCGCTGAAGCCGTCCTGGTTGATGAGGGTGTACGAGGGGGCGGCGAGGCGGTAGCTGCGGGTGAGGTCGAGCGGGGCGCCGTCGATGAGCACCTCGGCGGGGTCGATCCGCCGGCCGACCTTGCCCGCGGCGTCGAAGGTGTAGCGGACGTTGCCGGAGACCGCGAGCGGCGAGAAGCCGACGCCGCCGCCGGCGGTCGGCGCCCACTGTTCCTCCAGCGCGTCGTGGATCTGCCGGCCGGTGACGGTGACGGTCATGATCGGGTCGCCGAAGCCGACGGCGTTCCAGGCCTGCCCGAAGGTGACGGTCCCGTCCGTCTCCTCGTCCCGGATCAGATCACCGGCGATCACTGCCTGTCCGACGCGGGGGGCGACCGCGATGACGGCGAGCTCCGCGGGGACGTCGGGGTGGTCGGCGGGGTCGTCCATCGGGCCGTGCGGCTGGCGGCCCGCCCACAGGGCCCAGTCGGCCACGAGGTTGCCCATGGTGGACTCCCCCACGGCGTTGCGCCGCCGGGTGAACGAGGCGGTCTGCCTCCCCAGCCGGCTGCGGGCGCGCCGGGAGCCGTAGTCCGCCCAGTACGCGGCGATGGACCGCAGTTCGGGGTCCGGTGTCACATCCCGGGTGTTGGGGTGGTTGGTGGAGGTGGTCAGCTCCCGGATCACCGCTCCGGTGTCCGGGTCGAGGCGCAGATTGATCTCGTTGATGATCTGGCCGTAGCAGCCGGCCTCGACGAACGGGCGGGGGGTGCCCTCGGGGTCCGGCAGCATCATGGTGAAGGCGTTGTGCCAGTGGCCGGTGACGATGGCGTCGATGTCCGGGGAGGCCCGCAGCGCCAGTTCGTAGGCGGGTCCCGAGGGGTTCTTGCCACTGGAGAAGTCGGTGCCGGCCACCGCGCCGTCGTGCAGGCTGAGCACGATCGCGTTGACGCCGCGTGACTTGAGCTCCGCGGCCAGGTGGTTGGCGGTCTCCAGCTCGTCCAGGGTCCGCAGTCCCGGCTGGTAGGAGCCGGGGAAGGACTCGGTGCCGATGGCGGTCAGATGGATGAAGCCGACCGGCAGCCGCCGGCCGCGGCCGGCGTCCACATAGGCGATGTTGTACGGCGCGAGGACGGCCTCGCCGCTCGCCTTCCACACCATGTTGGCGCAGTAGTAGGGGAACTTCGCGCCGCTGAACCGGTGGCCGGTCGAGTCCCTGAAGTCGTCGTCGCGTCCGACGACCGGGAACCCGTCGCCGTCCTCCATGTGCGCCGTCAGGAACGTCGCCGACTTGTCGAACTCGTGGTTGCCGGCCGAGGCGAAGTCCATGCCCATGGCGTTGAGCGCTTCGATGGTGGGCTCGTCGGCGAAGGCGGCGGCGTCGAACTCCCAGCCGGAGAAGAGGTCGCCGGGCGCGAAGAAGAGGGAGTTGCGGCGGCCGTCGCGCAGCCGCTCCAGGTGTGCGGCCATATAGGCCACGCCGCCTACGGTGTACTGCTTGCCGCCGGCGCCGGTGATGACGGAGTGGGCGCCCGGGGCGCCCTGCAGATAGCCGTGCAGATCGGTGATGTTGAGGAGTTGGACGTCGACGTATTCGTCGGCGCTGCCCGCATCGCGGGCGTGGCCGGTGGCGTAGGCGTCGCTGCCGATGGCGCTCGCGGTGGCCAGGGCCCCCGCGGCGGTGAAGAAGGACCGTCGTCCGATGTCGCGCACTGCGTCACTCTCCTGAGCGGGCCGTCCGTAGGGGGACGACCGGAGAGTCAAGCGAGCCGCGCGGGACGGCCGGTCACGAAGGCGCGTACCGGGCGTGAACGGGCGGGGGACAGTCGCCCCCAGGGCGTGTCCTGATGATCATCGCGGGTAGGGGGCGACGTGATCTACAGGACACGCCCTGAGGGCGGGTGGTGACCGCCGTCCGGCGGATCGGCGGCAGGGCCTGTCCGAGGGGTCGGGGTCGGGCAGACCCCAGGTCGTTGCGGTTGCGGTGACGGCCGGTCAGCCGCTCGGCGGCCCGGCGGCGGGGAGGTCCGCGGGCCCGGAGGCCGCCGGGCTCTCCGCCAGCTCCTGGCCGCGCAGCAGGAACCACGCCGCCACCGCCGCGCCCAGCAGCACCACCGCGGCGACCCCGGCCGCGACGTCCACACCGGCCACGAACGAGTCCTGGGCGGCGGCCACCAGCGCCGCGGCCTGGCTCTCGGGCAGGTGTCCTGCCGCCTCGACGGCGCCGCCGAGCGACTCGCGGGCGGCGTCGGCAACGCCTTCGGAGACGCCGGGCGGGGTGGTGAAGCCCCGGTAGATGCCGGTGACGATGGAGCCGAGCAGCGCGATGCCGAGCGCGGCGCCCAGTTCGTAGGCCGTCTCGGAGACCGCGGAGGCGGCGCCGGCCTCCTCCTTGGGCACGCTGGAGAGGATCACGTCGGCGGTCACGGTGAAGGAGAAGCCGGCGCCGACGCCGACGACGAAGAGGATGACGCACATCGCCGCGGTGCCGGTTTCGGCGGTGAGGGTGGTGCAGCCGACGAGCGCGAGCCCGACCACCGCCAGCCCGCCGGCCACCACGATCCGTACGGACAGCCGCCGGGCGACCCATCCGGCGGCCAGACCGGCGCCCACCGCGCCGACCGCGGCCGGGAGTTCGACGAGGCCGGCGTTGAGCGGCGAGCGGAACTGCACCATCTGGAGGAACTGGGAGAGGAAGAAGACCAGCCCGGACAGGCCGAGGATGGTCAGCAGGTCCGCCAGCACCGCGCCCGAGAACCCCCGGTGGTGAAAGAGCTTCATGTTCAGCAGCGGCGACTCAAGGGTGAGCTGCCGGCGGACGAACACGACCAGTGCGAGCACTCCGACGACGGCGGTCACGGCGATGTCCCAGCGGTAGCCCACCACGGCCGCTTCCTTGATGGCGTAGACGACGCCGACGATGCCGACCAGGGCCAGCAGCACACTGGGGATGTCCCAGGGCCCGGGGTCCGGGTTGCGCGACTCGGGGATCACCTTGGCGCCGACGGCCACCAGCAGCGCCATCACCGGCAGGTTGATCAGGAAGACCGATCCCCACCAGAAGTGGCCCAGCAGAAAGCCGCCGAGGACCGGCCCGACGGCCATTCCGGCCGAGGCCATCGCGCCCCAGATGCCGATCGCCAGACTGCGTTCCCTGGGGTCGTGGAAGAGGTTGCGGATCAGCGCGAGGGTGGAGGGCATCAGCGTCGCACCGGCCACGCCCTGCAGCGCCCGTGCCACGATCATCATCTCCGGGCTGGTGGCGTACGCGGCGAGCACCGACATGGCACCGAACGCGACCGAGCCGATGAGCAGCAGCTTCTTGCGGCCGATGCGGTCGCCGAGGCTGCCCATCGAGACCAGCAGGCCGGCGATGACGAACGAGTAGATGTCACCGATCCACAGCAGCTGGGTCCCGGAGGGGCGCAGGTCCTCGCTGAGGAAGGGAGTGGCGAGGCCGAGGACCGTGGCGTCGACGCCCACCAGCAGTACGGCCAGGACGAGGACGGCGAGCGCGAGCCAGCGCCCGGGGCGCGGCTGATCGTCCACATGGGCCGAACCGGCCCGCCCCGCCATGATCTCGGTCATTTCTCCATGCTCCGTCGGATGCCGCCGAGCAGCAGCTCGGCGATCGAGTGGTTGAGGTCGTTGCGGGCGACCCGCCCTTCGTGCACGGCCCAGGCTCCGGCGCCGAACAGCCCGTAGAGCGCTTCGGTGAGCCAGGCGGCGCTCAGATCGACCCGGAAGTCGCCCTCTTCCTGGCCGCGGCGGAAGAGGGCGGTGATCCGCGCGTCGAGCCGCGCCCAGCCGGCGTTGATCTCGCCGCCTTCGAAGAGCTGGTTCTCGGTGAAGAGGAAGGCGAGCACGGCGGCGACCGGTTCGGCTTCGGCGATCAGCCGGCGCAGTGCGTCGGCCGCGTCGCCCTCGTCCAGCCGCGCGACGTCCATGGCCTGCGCGAACTGCGCGATCCCATGCTCCTCCAGCGCCCTGATCAGGGCGTCCCGCCCGGCGAAGTGCCGGTGCAGGGTGGCGCGGCTGATGCCCGCGGCACGGGCGATCTCGTCCATCGACGTCGTCGCCCGGCGCGTGAGCAACGCGGCGGCTTCCTTGAGTACGTGTGCACGATCCACGGCCATGAGACACAGACTAGCCGAATGAGACACAACTGTCTCATCGCTTCCACACTCCGCCCACGGCGGCCACGGCGCACGACACACCGGCGGCCCGCACCCGGTCACTCCGGATGCGGGCCGCCGTCATACGTCCGTCCTGACTACCGCGGCTGCTTCGCCGCCGCCCACTCCTGCTGCACGACGAGGTCGGCCCGCACCTCGGCGAGCTGGACCGCGACCGCCGAGGGAGCGGTGCCGCCACGGCCGCTGCGCGAGGCGAGCGCGCCGGGGACGTCGAGGACCGTACGGACCTCGGGGGTCAGATGCGGCGAGATCTTGGCGAACTGTTCGTCGGTGAGCTGGTCCAGCTCGATGCCGTGCGCCTCGCACTCCTTGACGCACTCGCCCGCGACCTCGTGCGCCACCCGGAACGGCACGCCCTGCTTGACCAGCCACTCGGCGATGTCCGTGGCGAGCGAGAACCCGGCCGGGGCCAGCTCCGCCATCCGCTCCCTGTTGACGGTCAGGGTGGCCATCATGCCGGTGAACGCCGGGAGCAGCACCTCCAGTTGGTCGCAGGAGTCGAAGACCGGCTCCTTGTCCTCCTGGAGGTCCCTGTTGTACGCGAGCGGCAGCGCCTTGAGCGTCGCCAGCAGACCCGTCAGATTGCCGATCAGGCGCCCCGACTTGCCGCGGGCCAGTTCGGCGATGTCCGGGTTCTTCTTCTGCGGCATGATCGACGAGCCGGTCGAGAAGGCGTCATGCAGGGTCACGAAGGAGAACTCCTTCGTGTTCCAGATGATGATCTCCTCGGCGATCCGGGAGAGGTTCACGCCGATCATCGCGGTGATGAAGGCGAACTCGGCGACGAAGTCCCGGGAGGCCGTGCCGTCGATGGAGTTGCCCGCGCTGCCGTGCTCGAAGCCGAGGTCCGCGGCGACCGCCTCCGGGTCGAGGCCGAGCGAGGAGCCGGCCAGCGCGCCCGAACCGTAGGGGGAGACGGCGGTGCGCTCGTCCCACTGCCGCAGCCGCTCGGCGTCCCGGGACAGCGACTGCACATGCGCCAGCACATGGTGCGCGAAGAGCACCGGCTGGGCGTGCTGCAGATGCGTGCGGCCGGGCATCGCGACGTCCGGGTGGGCCTCGGCGAGGCCGACCAGCGCCTCCTGGAGGTCGGCGATCAGACCGCCGATGATCCGGGCGTGGTCGCGCAGATACATCCGGAAGAGCGTGGCAACCTGGTCGTTCCGCGACCGGCCGGCCCGCAGCTTGCCGCCGAGGTCCGCGCCAAGCCGCTCCAGCAGCCCCCGCTCCAGGGCGGTGTGCACGTCCTCGTCGGCGATGGTGCCCACGAACGAGCCGTCGGCGACGTCCCGTTCGAGCTGGTCGAGGCCGGCGAGCATGCGGGTGAGCTCGTCCTCGGTCAGCAGTCCGGCCTTGTTCAGCACGCGTGCGTGGGCCCGCGAGCCGGCGATGTCGTACGGCGCCAGGCGCCAGTCGAAGTGGACCGAGGCGGAGAGCTTCGCCAGAGCTTCGGCGGGACCGTCGGCGAAACGGCCGCCCCAGAGCCGGACGTCACCGCTGTTGTTGCTCACTTGCTGTGCTCCTCGTGGTGGTTGGACATAGCCCCTCCCCGGAACCGGGGCGGTGCGCCGGTCTTACGCCAGGTCCCGTCGGGCTACGCCCGCAGCTGACGCCGTGCGGCGATCTTGCTCGACATCCCGAAGAGCTCGATGAAGCCCTTCGACAGCGACTGGTCGAACGTGTCGCCGGTGTCGTACGTCGCCAGGTTGAAGTCGTACAGCGACTGGTCCGACTTCCGGCCGGTCACGACCGCCCGGCCGCCGTGCAGCGTCATCCGGATGTCGCCGCTGACGTGCTGGTTGGCCTCGTTGATGAAGCCCTCCAGGGCGCGCTTGAGCGGCGAGAACCACAGGCCGTCATAGACCAGCTCGCCCCAGCGCTGCTCGACCTGCCGCTTGTAGCGGGCCAGTTCGCGCTCGACGGTGACGTTCTCCAGCTCCTGGTGCGCGGTGATCAGCGCGATCGCGCCCGGCGCCTCGTACACCTCGCGGGACTTGATGCCCACCAGCCGGTCCTCGACCATGTCGATCCGGCCGACGCCCTGGGCGCCGGCCCGCTCGTTGAGCTGCTGGATCGCCTGCAGGACGGTGACGGGCCTGCCGTCGAGGGCGACCGGCACGCCCTCGTGGAAGGTGATGACGACCTCGTCGGCCTCGCGCGGTGTGGCCGGGTTCTGCGTGTACTCGTACAGGTCCTCGATCGGCGCGTTCCAGATGTCCTCCAGGAAGCCGGTCTCCACGGCCCGTCCGAAGACGTTCTGGTCGATGGAGTACGGCGACTTCTTGGTCGTCGCGATCGGGAGGTTCTTCTCCTCGCAGAAGGCGATCGCCCGGTCCCGGGTCATCGCGTAGTCACGGACCGGCGCGATGCACGTCAGGTCGGGGGCGAGGGAGGAGATGCCCGCCTCGAACCGCACCTGGTCGTTGCCCTTGCCGGTGCAGCCGTGGGCCACGGTCGTCGCGCCGTGCTTCCTGGCGGCGGCGACCAGGTGCCTGACGATGGCCGGCCGGGAGAGCGCGGAGACCAGCGGGTAGCGGTCCATGTACAGCGCATTGGCCTTGATCGCCGGGAGGCAGTACTCGTCGGCGAACTCGTCCCTGGCGTCCGCGACCTCGGCCTCGACCGCACCGCAGGCGAGCGCGCGCTTGCGGATGACCTCCAGGTCCTCGCCGCCCTGACCGACGTCCACGGCGACGGCGATGACCTCGGCGCCCGTCTCCTCGGCGATCCAGCCGATGCAGACGGAGGTGTCCAGACCGCCCGAGTAGGCGAGTACGACGCGCTCGGCCATGGGTTTCTCCTTACGGTGCATACGCTATGGCATAAGTATGCACTCCACCGTATGTTTCGTCAATGCAGAGGCGAACGCGCAGGTCAGCGCCGCAGCATCTCGGCGAGTACCACCAGATGGCTCACCGACACCTCCTTGGTCGCGGTCAGCAGCGTCAGCGGCCCCTGCGCGGCGCGCTCCCGCAGCCCGTCCAGTGCCCGCTGCGCGGCCTGGTCCGCCAGCTCGTCGCGATAGCGCTCGGCGAAGACCGCGAACCGCTCCCCCTGGTGGCCGTACCAGCGCCGCAGCTCGGACGACGGCGCGACGTCCTTGCACCACTCGTCGAGCCGCGCGTCCTCCTTGGACAGTCCGCGCGGCCACAGCCGGTCCACCAGCACCCGCGCCCCGTCGGCCGCCTCCGGCGGCTCGTACACCCGCCGCATCCGGATCGCGTCATCAGCGGACTTTTCACCCATAACCCCATCGAATCACGGGCGCCACCCGTTCACCGGGAGGCCGGTGGACCCCCCTGTGGGGACCCGCTTTGGATTCATGGCCCGGGACAGGGTATTTTTCTTCTGCACGCCCCGGCCGGGACACTGACGGCCGGTACGAGCACCGGGACGTGGCGCAGCTTGGTAGCGCACTTGACTGGGGGTCAAGGGGTCGCAGGTTCAAATCCTGTCGTCCCGACGGTGCGAAGAGGTCCGCTGAACTGGAG
>NZ_JBSFYC010000093.1:0-23277 GCF_053595675.1 Streptomyces sp. NPDC002446
CTCCCCCTCCCGCTCGGCCTGACGACCGTCGGCCCGGCGCCCGCCGGAAGGACCCGCGATGACCGCGCCACCCCACGCCACCCCGGCCGTCCGCCGCCGGGTTGCGCGCGTCAGTGCGAAGGCGCGCAGCAGGACTCGCGGCGCTGCTGCCGGCCCACCTCCAGCCAGTCCGTACCGGACGACCGCAGCGCTCGGTCGGCGGGCGCCGGGAAGGCGCCCACCAGCTCCCGCTGTTCGAAGAGGCGCCCGCCGCGCAGCACCCCGGAGGTCCGCACCAGCGAGTCGAAGTCGCTGAACGGATCGCCGTCCACCAGCGTTATATCGCCGAGCTTGCCGACCTCCAGCGTCCCCAGATCCCGCTCCGCGCCGAACACCCGGGCGGGCAGCGCGGTCGCGGTCCGCAGGGTCTGCCCCACGCTGAGGCCGGCGCGGTGCAGCGCCCGCAGACACAGATGCAGGCCCAGTCCCACCGGGGTCAGCGGCTGGTCGGTCCCCAGCGCGACCAGCCCGCCGCCGCTCAGCACCCGCCGGTAGACACCGACTTCGGTCTCGATGTCGGCCAGCTGCGCCGGGGTGGGACGGTGCCCGGCGCCCTCCCGTACGACCGCGGAGTCCCAGGGCGGCATCAGCCGCCGCACCCGTACGTCGTCGGCCAGCGCCGGATCGTCGCCGAGCAGGGCGCGCGCCGAGAACGGGGTCGCGATGATGTGGAAGTCGCTCCCGGTGTAGACCTCCTCCACGTCCTGGTAGGCGTGCCCCGAGCTGGACACCGCGTGCCCGAACTCCGCGCGCTGAGTGGCCTGCAGATGGGTGGTCAGGTCCTGGCCCAGCTGTATGCCCGGGGTCAGCAGATGGCTGCCGGCGCGGACTCCCAGCCGGTCGTGGGCGAAGCGGGCGGCCTCGGCCATCACCCAGCCCGGCGCCCGTACGTAGGTCTTGACGAAGTCCCAGTCCAGGGCGGCGCCGCGGGCCAGCGACCGCCGCAGACCGGCCCGGGTGCGGTGCGCCCGGCCCATGCTGTACGCGACCCGCCCGCCGTCCAGCAGCTCACCGCAGGTCAGCAGCCGCGGCCCGGCGAGCACGCCGGCCGTCACCGCCTCCCGGATGCGGGCCTGTTCATAGGAGAAGCCGCCGCAGGAGACCGCGGTGGTGATGCCGTACGCCAGCTGCAGCGCGGTCTGCCGGCCGCCGTAGGTGATCTGCCAGGGGTGGGTGTGCGCGTCCCACAGGCCCGGCAGCACGGTCCGTCCGGACGCGTCCACCCGCCGGGCCGCGCCGGGCCGGGACGGGCGGTGCGGTTCCACGGCGGTGATCCGGCCGTCCCGCACCACCACATCGACGTCCTCGCGCACCGCCTCGCCGGTGCCGTCCCAGAACCTGCCCGCGTGGACGACGGTGTCCCGGGCGCGCGAGGGCCGGTGGTCGAGGGCGAGCGGGACGGTCCGGGCCGGGCCGCCGGACACCGCGATCAGCCGCAGTCTGCCCGCCGAGAGGTACAGGAGCGTGCCGGAGTCGCCCGACCAGGAGGGATGGTCGGCGCACTCGTCGGTCAGCCGCCGCGGCTCACCGTCGGGGGTGCCGTCGGGACGCACCGGGAGCACCCACAGCGCGGACTCGGCGATCAGCGCCATCCAGCGGCCGTCGGGTGACCACACGGGCCCGGAGTCATAGCGGTCGGCGATCGAGACGTGCTCGGCGACGGCGAACAGCCGCCCCGCGCCGGTCTCGGTGTCCACGACCCGGATGACGTTGTACCCCTCGCGGAAGCGGCGGTTGAGGCGGTTGCGGTCGCAGTACGCCAGATAGCGGCCGTCCGGTGACCAGCTGGGGCGGCCGGGCAGCCCGCCGGCGCCCATCGGCGCGGCCAGCACCCGCTCCCTGCCGTCGGACAGCGTCCGCACGACGAGGTTGCCGGTCATGTCGAGCGCGGCCAGCCGCCCGCCGTCCGGCGACAGCGCCGGCTGTACCCGGCCTCCGGTGGCCAGCACCGTCTCCTCGCCGGAGGCGACGTCCCGGCGGCGCACCGCGAACAGCCCGTCCCGGTCGTCCGCGTACAGCAGCGCGCGCCCGTCACGGGACCAGCTCGGCGCCAGGACGTAGCGGGTGGCGTCGGCCCGGACGACTCTGCGGGGCGCGCCGCTTCCCGAAGTGGGCGCCACCCACAGCGAGTTGAGGGCGGCGAAGGCGACCTTGCGGCCGTCGGGGGAGAGCGCGGGCAGATGCACCCCGCGCACCGGACGCACGGCCGTCCGCTCGAATCCGTAGTCCTTGACGCGGTAGCGGGGGCGCTCCAGCGGCAGCCGGGCGGTGAACGGGATGGTCTCGGCCCGCTGCGGGGCATCGGGCCGGACGATCCGGAACTGCCCGCCGACCGTCAGCAGCAGCTCGTCGGGCGAGACCCAGCGCGGCGGCACCGGCTCCACATCGCCGTCGACCGCCACCCGCGCACCGTCCACCACCAGCGCGCAGGTCGGCCCCGGAGAGTCCGTGGTCCGCAGATAGGCGAGCCGGCCCGTGGGGGACAGCGCCGGCACCATCACCTTGGCGGCCGCGGTCTCGGTGTGCTCGGTGCGCACCGCGCCGCTCCCGTCGGCGGGCACCGAGGCGACCGTACGGGAGGCCAGTGCGGTGTCCGACACCTGACCCCGGACGAAGAAGATCCGCGAGCCGTCCGGCGACCAGCAGGGGTCGAAGTCCTCCCAGGCGCCGTCCTGGTGGGGGCCGTCCTGACCGGGCAGCCCGGTCACCCGGGTCAGCCGCCGGGTCTTCACCTCCAGCACCCAGATCCGGTACGGGCTGCCGGTCACCGCGTCCCCGCCCCGCTCGGAGGCGAAGGCGATCCGGGTGCCGTCCGGGGACCAGGCGGGGCCGCGGTCGTCCCAGGGCCCGTCGGTCAGCTGCCGCAGTCCGGAGCCGTCGGTGGCGAGGGTCCACAGATGGAAGTTGCCGCCCCGGTAGGCGCAGAGGGCGATCCGGCGGCCGTCGGGGGAGTGCACCGGACGGGTCGGCTCCAGATCGGCCGGGGTCAGTGCCACCGCGTCACCGCCGGCCCGCGGCAGCGACCACAGCACGTTCTGCACCTCGGCGATCAGCCGGTCGCCGGCCGGTGCGAGGGAGGCCGCGCCGTTTGTGGCGGACGTGAAGGACAGAGCGGTGCCCGCCGTCGCGCCGTCCGCTGCCGTGGCGGCGGGGGCGGCGACACCGGCCAGTCCCGCCGCGGCGGCGGCCGAGGCGGTGCCCTGCAGAAATCTGCGGCGGGACAGCGGCGAAGGGCGAGGGGGCGGGGGAGGAAGAGGGGAGCCGGGCGGTTCGGGCGAGTTCTCACAACGGTCCGTGGTGTCCAACGATCCTCCTGCGTAAGGGGGTTGCGGCACTGGCGCCAGGAAAGAACCGGCTGATCGTGTCATGGTGCGCGGGTCGGTGGTCAACTGCGCCGCGCGCCCCTTGGCACACCGCCGCCCGGGGCGCGAGAGTGGGCGCCGACGACCCGTCAGCCACCGCCCCGGCAGTCAGGAGACGACGCCATGCAGGCCATGCAGCAGGACTTCCACCAGGCACCGGACGGCGCGCGGATCGCCGTCTACACCTGGCTCCCGGAGTCCGGGCACCCGCGCGCCCTCGTCCAGATCGCCCATGGCGCGGCGGAACACGGCAGGCGCTATGCGCGCTTCGCCCGTTTCCTGGCCGGTCACGGCTACGGCGTCATCGTCTCCGACCACCGGGGCCACGGCGCCACCGCCGCCTCCACCGGGGGCCGCGGTGTGGTCGGTACGGACTCCTGGCGGGCCATCGTCGCCGATCTCAAGGGCATCGGCGATCACGCGGCCGCCGCCCACCCCGGGATCCCCCTGGTCCTGCTCGGCCACAGCATGGGCTCGATGCTGGCCCGCGACTACGCCCAGGAGTACGGCGCCGACCTCGCCGGGATGATCCTCACCGGCACCTTCCGTACCCTGCCCGGCCTGGACATCGAGGGCGCCGTCGCCGAGCTGGAGGCGGAGGTCGCCGCACAGGGGCGCACCATGCTCTCGGGCTTCATCCCGCGCACCTTCCGCTCCTTCAACGACGCCTTCACCCACCGCACCGGCTATGAGTGGCTCTCCCGCGACGCGGCCGAGGTGGACGCCTATGTCGCGGACGAGGACTGCGGCTTCCCGTTCTGCGCCGGCCTCGCCCTCGACTGGGTACGCGCCATCCGCAAGATCAACGACCCGGGCAACCTCGCCCGCATCCCGCGGGGACTGCCCGTGCACGTCGCCGTCGGCGACCTCGACCCCTGCAACCAGCGGATGACCCTGGTCCATGAACTCCTGGAGGACTTCCGCTATCTGGGCACCCGCGACCTGACCTGGAAGGCGTACCCCGGCGCCCGCCACGAGATCCTCAACGAGACCCACCGCGACGAGGTCCAGGACGACCTGCTGGCCTGGCTCGACAAGCGCATCTGAGCCCCCCGCGCACCGGGGCCCGCCGTCAGTGCCCCGCGCCGCCGTCAGGAGCGCGACCGCACGAAGGCGGAGATCCGCTCGCGCAGCCCCCGCGGGTCCAGGCCGTGCGCCGCCAGGTGCTCGTCGAGCTGCCCGTAGCGGCGCAGCTCCTGGCGGCCGACGCCGAGCCCCAGCACGCGGTGCGCCCGGTCGGCCAGCGCGTCGTTGGCGAACCGCGTCGAGGTCCCGGCCAGATACGGCTCGACGATCACGACGTCCGAGGCGTGTGCCGCCCCGGTCGCGGCGCGCAACGCCCGGTCGTCGAAGGGCCGCACGGTCGTGGCGTACAGCACGCTCACATCCATCCCCTCGGTGGCGGCGAGCACGTTGTCCAGCATCGGGCCGACGGCGATCACCACGCCGCGGCGCCCTTCGCGCAGGGTGCGGAAGCCGGTCCCGTCCACGGGCCGTGGCGCATCGTTGACCTGCACGGACAGCCGGACGTACACCTTGTCGTCGCCGGCCGCCGCGGCCTTGCGCAGCAGCGTCTCGGCCTCGTCCGGATGCCCCGGCACATGGACGGTCCAGCCGTCGAGCGTGTCGAGCAGTGCGACATCGCCGGGCGCCATATGGGTGAAGCCGCCGCTCGGCCAGTCGTAGGAGCCGCCGGCGCTCACGAGTACGCCGCCGACGCCCTGGTGGCCGAAGTCCAGCTTCACCTGCTCGAAGGGGCGCTCCACCAGGAAGCTGGCGAAGGTGTGCAGTATCGGGCGCAGCCCGGTGAGCGCCAGCCCGCCGCCCACCCCGATCAGCAGCTGCTCCCGGATGCCGACGTTGACCACCCGGTCCGGATGCCGCCGGGCCGCCGCGGCGAAGCCGTCCGCGCCGATGTCGGCGAGTACGACCGCCAGCCGCGGGTCCTCCTCCAGCAGCCGCGAGGTGACCGAGGCGAAACGCTCACGCATGGTGTCCATCACTGAAACCCTCTCGAAGTTCTGGTCGGTGTCACGGCGCCCGGGACGGTGGCCGGGCGCGGCGGGCGGTCAGGCGCCCTTGGGCTCCACGCGGGCGACCACGGCATGCGGACGGCCCGGGTGCGGCGCGCTGAAGGCCGCGTACAGCGCCTCGTGGTCACGGCCGTCGACGGTGGTCGCGGACCAGCCCGCGGCCGCGAACCGGGAGGCGATTCCGCCGTGCCACCCATGGGTGGCGGAGGTGTTGTCGATGACCAGGGTGTGCAGCCGGTCCAGGCCCGCGGCGCCCGCGTAGGCCAGCGCCTCGTGGTTGCTGCCCTCGTCCAGTTCGGCGTCGCCGATCAGCACCCAGACGGCCGGATCCTGCCGCCCCTGGGCCCGCAGCCCGAGGGCGGTGCCGACGGCCAGCGGCAGCCCGTGCCCGAGCGATCCGCTGCCGATCTCGGCCCCGGGCACCAGCAGCCGGTCGGGGTGGTGGCCCAGCGGGGAGTCGTACGCCCCGAAGCCCGGGAGCAGGTCGGCCGGGAAGAAGCCCTTGGCGGCCAGGACCGCGTAGTAGGCCATCGGGCCGTGGCCCTTCGAGAGCAGGAAGCGGTCCCGGTCGGGGTCCTCGGCGGTGGCGGGGGAGACCCGCAGGACCCGGTCGTAGAGGACCCAGAGGGCGTCGAGCGTGGAGGTGGCCGCCGGGCCGTGCTTCTCATCGCCCGTCATCAGGGCCATCAGCCGGGGCAGTTCGTCGAAGCCGGTCCGTGGCGGCGGTCCGGCCGGCGTGTGTGTCGTCGTGTGCGTCATGCCGTCGAGCATGCAACCTCAAGTTCGCTTGAGGTCAAGCGCCGGACCGCCGGCCGGGAGCCGCGCGGTCCGGCGCCGGGATCAGACCTGCCCCGGCTTGAAGACGTCCTGCTCGATGAGGAGCTTGTCGATCCGGGCCTTGTCCACCCGGTTCGTCACCTCCGCCACCTCCTGCCGGTCGCGTACGCACTTGGCCAGCGTGAACGCCGAGGACACCACGAAGATCAGGCCGAGCGCGAGGAACCCGCGCTCCCAGGGCCCCACCGGCAGTTTGATGATCCCGATCATCAGCGCCGTGAGCGACAGCCCGAAGGAGATCGCGGACTGGACGAAGAAAGCCGTCGTCGTCGGCCGCTGAATCGATGGAGTAGTCATGCGCGTAGCGTGTCGGCGCCGTGATGCCGGCGCATGAGTACGGGTACTCATCCGCTCCGCCCGCTCGCCCGCGCCACGGCGCCGCAATATGGCAGCACCCACCCTCTGACATGCGGTATTGTTCTTGTGCGCGGTCAGCCGGGACAACCCGGCCGGAACGGGCATCGGGACGTGGCGCAGCTTGGTAGCGCACTTGACTGGGGGTCAAGGGGTCGCAGGTTCAAATCCTGTCGTCCCGACCAGCGACTTTTCGCAGGTCGGAAGCCGTCTTCTCTGAAGAGAAGGCGGCTTTTTCGTGTTGTTCCGCAGGCGGTGTGCGGGCGCTGGGCCCGGCGACCCGTTCCGCCGTCACTCAACTCATGGTTAAGTCCGGCGGCCCTCACTGTCCGTAAGTGGACTGGTGCGCCCCGTGCGTCGCATGACAGGATGGTGAACGCCATGGGGGCGGCCTTAACTGTTCGTTGGGCTCGATCGATTGGGGGACGTAGGCATGGGCGTGGGGGGCGGCAGTCGTTCCAACGGGGCGGGCGGTGTGCTCGCGGAGCGGCTCAACCACCTCTTCGCGAACATGCACCCGCCGGGGGCCCCGTACACCAACGCCCATGTGGCCGATGAGATCAGCGGCGGTGCGGACGAGTACGGCGGGGTCAGGGTCACCGAGCAGTACCTGTCGATGCTGCGCAACGGCCGGCGGACCAATCCGAGCCCGGAGCTGCTGCGGGCGCTCGCCAAGTTCTTTGCCGTGCCGGTCGGTTATCTGCTGGGGGACCTCTCACAGCCGCAGGCCGCGCGGGTCGAGGAAGAGGTCCGCTTCCTCGCCGCGATGCGCGACCAGCGGGTGCGGGCCATCGCGCTGCGCTCCGTAGGGCTGCCGCCGGAGGTGCAGGACAGCCTCACGACGATCATCTCCCAGTTCCGGCAGCAGATGAATCTGCCGGGCGACCCGCCGGAGCAGGGCGGTGACCGGCGCGGTGAGTGACGGCATAGGGACCGCGGAACGCGACCAGATCTTCGCTTCCTGGCAGCGGACCGGAGACGAGGACGGGACGAGCATGCGAGTGGGTCAGATACGCAGGCGGTGCAAGCGGCTCATCAAGGACCTGGCGCTGCCCGCCGCGACCGATCTGCGCGGAATGTGCGACCTTGTCGCCGCGCGGGTGGAGCGGCCCGTCCACCTGGTGCCGATGAGCCTGGGCGGTGTGGTCTCCGGCATGACGGCCGTCACGGACGAGGGCTACTGGATCTTCTACGAGCTGAAGACCTCGCCCTGGCACCAGGCCCACATCGTGCTGCACGAGCTGAGCCACCTCCTGCTGGGGCACGGCCAGGACCCGGCCGTCACCGAGGACGCGCTCAGGATGTGGACGCCGTCCGTCGACGTCACCACCGCCCTCAAGCGGATGGGCCTGACGATGGGCTTCGCCCGGCACCACGGCTATGACAACCTCGCCGAGCGGGAGACCGAGGTGCTCGGCACGCTGCTCATGGAGCGGGTCGCCCCGTCGGCGGCCGAACGCGAACTCCCCCTGGAGGGACAGGCGGCCGAGCTGGCGGCGGCGCTCGGCCCGGCCCTCCAGCACATCCGGCGGGAACAGGACGCAGACGCACCGGCCGGCCGCGCGGTCTCCGGCGGCGCCGAAGCGGACGCGGCGGAGGACGGGGGCCCGCGTGTTTGACGTCATCTACCTCTCGTTCGGGCTGGCCGCCTGGGTGATCGTCGGGTACAAGTCCGTCGCCTGGTTCCGCGACCGCAGCAATGCCGACCTGGGGCTGGCCTGTGTGATGACCGGCGGTGTGGCGACCGTCTTCCTCTTCTCCGCGCCCAGTCTCTACCGCGCCTTCGACCGGCTGGTCGGTGTCGCCAACCTCGCCATGGTCTTCCTCTACTCCTCCGTCGTGGTGTTCGCCGCGGGCGCGCTGGTACTGCTGCTGCGCTGGACGGCGGGCGAGGGCGCGAGTGCGCGGGCCCGGGCGCGGTCCAGGGCGCGCGCCGCCGTCGGCGGGGTGGCCGTACTGTGGGCGGTGGCCGTCACCGGCTTCGCGGTCGGCCGACCGGACGCCGTCGAGCACCCCCGTGACTTCAGCACCGCGTACACCGACTCGCCCGGAGTCATGCTGTTCCTGGTGCTGTATCTGGCCATCTTCGGATCGAGTCTGGCGGGCCTGGGGACGCTCTGCCCCCGCTACGCCGCCCGGCTCGGCGGCACGTATCTGGCGCGCGGTCTGCGGGTGCTGGCCGCGGGCTGCTGGCTCGGCCTGGTCTACTGCGCCTGCAAGGTGATCGGCTTCGTCCTGTCCTGGACGGGCCACCCGGCGCTCTGGCTCTCCAACGGGGTGGCACCGCTGAGCGCCTCGGTCGCGGCGCTCCTGGTCCTGGCCGGCTTCGCGCTGCCGGCCGCCGGTCCCCGGGTCGCCGCCTGGCGCCGACTGCGCCGTCTCTCGCCGCTCTGGCGGACCGTCACGGCCCAGGCGCCGGAGGTCACGATGAAGACCTCGGCATGGTCGGTGCGCTGGCCCTTCGCCGACCTGGAGTGGCGGGCCAACCGGCAGATGGCCGAGATACGGGACGTACAGCGGGGAATCCGCCGCCATGTGGAGTCCGACGCGGTCGACATCGCCCGTGAACGGGCCCGTGCGGTCGCGCTGGACGACCGGCAGCTGGCAGCCGTCGCCGAGGCCGCCGCGCTCCGCCGCGGTCTGGAGAACCGCGCGGTCGGCCATGTCCCCGCCCACGGCGCCGACAGCGTGGTGGTCGCCACCGGGTCGGGACAGGCCGAACTCGCCGCGGAGTACGAGCACTTGGCGCTGGTCGCGGACGTCTACCACTCACCGCTGATCGAGACCGTGCTGACCGAGCTGCGGCAGCGGAGCTCGGTGGCGTACGGCTGACGCACCACCACAGACGCGGGTGGCCTGGCACGGGGGTCCGGGCCGCCCGGCGCGACGGAGCGGCGGCACCGGTCACACGGACCGGTGCCGCCCTCCCACCCGCCCCTTGACGCGTGGAGCGGAGGGAGGGGCGTGGCACGGGTCTCCTAGAGTCGGGATCATGCAGAACACCGCTAAGACCGGCCCCGACGCCCCCATGGACATCACGCCCCTGCTGGACGATCCGTATGCCGCCTACGCCGCGCTGCGGGAAGCCGGGCCGGTGCACCGGATCACCGGTGCGGACGGCAACCCCGCCTGGCTGGTCACCCGTTACGACGACGTCCGCGGTGCGCTCGCCGATCCGCGGCTCTCGCTGGACAAGCGGCACGCCACCCCGGGCGGCTACCGGGGCTTCGCGCTGCCGCCCGCGCTGGACGCCAATCTGCTCAACATGGACCCGCCGGACCACACCCGGATCCGCCGCCTGGTGGTCAAGGCGTTCACCCCGGGCCGGGTCGAGGCGCTGCGCGAGCCCGTACGGCGGGTCGCCGACGGGCTGCTGGACGCGATGGCGGAGCGCGGCGGTCCGGCGGATCTGATCGCCGACTATGCGGGGCCGCTGCCGATCACCGTGATCTGCGATCTGCTGGGCGTCCCGGAGCACGACCGCCGCGACTTCCTGGCGTGGTCGGACGCGCTCATCACGCCGGACCCGGCCCGGCCGGAGCTGATGAAGCAGGCGGTCGGGGCGATGCTGGAGTTCTACACCGGTCTGATCGCGGCCAAGCGCGCGGAGCCGGGCGACGATTTGCTCTCGGACCTGATCGCGGTGCGCGACGACACGGACGGCGGCGGGGCCGGCGACCGGCTCAGCGAGGACGAGCTGACCTCGCTCGCCTTCCTCATTCTCTTCGCCGGATACGAGAACACGGTCCACCTCATCGGCAACGCCGTGCTCACCCTGCTCGACCATCCGGACCAGCTCCGTCAGTTGCAACACAATCCAGCCGAACTGCCGACCGCGGTCGAGGAGTTCCTGCGGTACGACGGCCCGTCACCGCTGGCGATCCGGCGCTTCGCCAAGGAGGACGTGGAGATCGGGGGCGTACGCATCCCCGCCGGGGAGACCGTGCTGCTGTCGATCGCGTCCGCGAACCGCGATCCCGCCCGTTTCCCCCGGTCGGACACGTTCGACCCCGGCCGGGACCTCTCCGGGCACCTCGCACTGGGGCACGGCATCCACTACTGCCTCGGCGCCCCGCTGGCCCGCATGGAGGCCGTCATCGCGCTGGACGCGCTGCTCGCCCGCTTCCCCGGGCTGCGACTCGATGCTCCGCGGGGTGAATTGCGGCACCGTCGGGCACTTCGCGCACGTGGCCTGATTTCGCTCCCCGTCGCCTGGTAATCGGCAAACGAACAAGTTTTTGAGGAAAAACCGTTCGCCGATGAGGTAGAAAGGTTCCTGTGACCCGCCCGGTGTGCATCCCCCGTCGCACCGGGCGGGTCCTTCTTTGCAGCTGTTGCAGATGCGACACGCCGAGCACTCCGGGGTTCTGATGGCCCGTCTGGCCCACCCGCGCTGCGGGCCGGCCCCGCCCTCCATACCGTGACGGCATGGCAAGTGACGCGCGTGTGTCCAAGAAGGCAGCTGCGCTGGCCCTGGCGGCCGTCGTCGGCGTCTCGCTGTCGTCCTTACCGGCCGCCGCCGATGGTCAGACGACCCGTCAGCCGGCGTCGGCCGCCGACGGGGTGCAGGCCGTCACCACCCGCGGCGCACCGAAGCTGCCCCGCGGGCTGTCCGCGCTGTCCTGGATGGTGGCCGACGCGGAGACCGGCAATGTGCTGGCCGCCAAGAGCCCCCACCGCAGGCTCGCCCCGGCCAGCACCCTCAAGACGCTCTTCGCGGTGACCGTCCTGCCGAAGTTCGCGGCCGGCGCGGTCCGCCGGGTCAGCTCGGCGGACCTCGCGGGCCTCGGGTCCGGCAGCAGCGTGGTCGGCATCCAGCGGGGCCGCAGCTACACCGTCAACGACCTGTGGTACGGGGTCTTCCTGCGCTCCGGCAACGACGCGGTGCATGTGCTCGCCGCGATGAACGGCGGCTGGCAGGCCACCGCCCGCGAGATGCAGCAGACCGCCCGCAGGCTCGGCGCGCAGGACACCACCGTGAAGTCCCCGGACGGCTATGACGCCCCCGGCCAGGTGTCCTCCGCGTACGACCTGACGCTCTTCGCCCGCGCCGGCCTCGCCCAGGAGGACTTCGCGCGCTACTGCTCCACCGCCCGCGCCCCGTTCCCCGGCGCCGGCGGCACCACCCAGATCGAGAACACCAACCGCCTGCTGGTGGGCTCGCACGGGATGTCCCGCTACCCCGGCATCATCGGTGTCAAGAACGGCTACACCTCGAAGGCCGGCAACACCCTGATCGCCGCCGCCCGCCGGAACGGCCGCACGCTGCTGGTCACCGTGATGAACCCGCAGTCACAGGTGTACAACGGCGTCTACAAGGAAGCCGGTTCGCTGCTGGACTGGGGCTTCGACACGGCCGAGGACGCGGAACCGGTGGGCACGCTGCACGCCGTGAACGCCGCCTACGACGGTGGTGGTGGTCCGCTCCGCCCGGCGGCCGCCGTCGGGGCGGGCGCAGCCGGAATCGCGGTCATGGGGCTGGGCGCGCTGCTCGCCCGGTGGCGGTACCCGCGCGGCCGGGGCGGCGCCGGGCGCGGGGCCGGGGGTGGGGCCGGGAGGAGGTAGACCGAAGGCTCCGCACGTCCCGGCGGAGCCCGGTGTCATCCCTCGCCGGCGCGGCGTTCGCCGGCCTGGTCCCCGGCCGTTCGCAGCCGGGGCGCGGTCTCCGCCGCCGGTACGGCGACCGGAACGGTCAGACGCCCGGTCAGCTCCCGGGCCCAGACCAGCAGTCCCCCGACGTCGATCCCGTAGGGGGCGGTGTCCGCGTACGGTCTGATGGCCGCCGTCCCCCGGTCGAGCAGCGCCGTGCCCCCTACGGCATTTCCCCGGGCCGCATGGGTGAGTCCCACCGCGAGCTGGGCCAGCCCCCGCCACAGCTCGCGCTCCGCCTCGGGCGCCGACTTCCAGGCGTCCTCGAGCACCTCATGGGCGTGGAAGGGCATCCCGGCGTCCAGCAGCCGCTGGGCCTCGGCGAGGGACTGCGCCGGCGTACGGAGCACCCCCTCGGGCTGCCGTGCCACACCGGGGGCGCCGTACGGCAGCGGGCGGCCGAGACCGTCGCGCGGCCGGGCGCTGCGGGCCCGTCCCTGCTCGTCGCGGTCCCGGCGGCGGTCGGTGGCGCCGCCCTCGTCGCGGGCCGGGCGGGCGGCCCGGCCGGATTCGCCGCGGGGTTCGTCGCCCTGGGGGCCGTGGTGGGGTTCCGCCGTGTCGTTCACCCCTCAATTGTGCGCCCGGTGCCCGCCCGCGCCGCGCCGGCGCGGTACCCGCGCCCCTGACGGGCGGCCCCTACGGGACGCGTACCGGAGAGGAGGCGTCCGGTACGCGCAGGGACGGGCTCCCGCTGCCGTCCGCCGGTACGGTCCAGACGTCGGAGCGCCGGCCGGCGCGGCCCGGCAGGGCGTAGGCCAGGGTGCGGTCGTCCAGCCAGGCGGCCTGGTCGTCGACGCTGCGGGTCTCGGCGAGCGGGCGTTCGCGGCCGGTGCGCAGGTCCAGGACGTACAGCCGCCAGGGATCGGTGGCGCCCTCGCGGACCCGCTTCTTGAACGCGAGCCGGGTGCCGTCCGGGGAGAGCGCGGGGCACTCCACGTTCCGGCGCAGCGTATGCGCCGCCCATCTGCGCATATCGCCCTGGACGAGGTAGGTCTTCCCCTTCGTCGAGACGGTGGCGTAGAAGCGGTTGTCGTCGCGGGCGAAGGTGACGCCCCAGTAGTTGACGTCCGGGGAGTGGTAGCGGCGGCCGTCGAGGGTGAGCGGGATCTCCTCCATGTTCTTGATGAGGTAGCCGGTGCGGGTGTCCAGGATGGACGTACGGGTGGAGAACGCGGTGGTGGCGTAGGAGTCGCCGGTGGCGAACATCGTCCACGACAGCATCCGCCCGGAGGCCGACACCCGCGCCCGGTTGGGGATGCCGGTGAGCGCGATCCGCCGCTTCTCCCGCAGCCGCCGGTCCAGGACGACGGCGTACGACCTGGGCGGGATGCCGGGACGGCGCTGCAGGCAGAGCCCCGTGCCGCCCGCCGCGTAGAAGCGCTCGCAGGCCGGTCCGCCGGTGGTGCGGCGCTCGGGCCGGTGCGCCGGGGCCGGGGCGGGCGTGGCGGCGGTGCCGTCCGGCGCGGGGAGGCGGGCCACCCGCCCTGCGCCGGCGCCGGTACTGCGGAAGTACAGCCGGCCGTGGTCGAGGCCGAAGGCGGAGGCGGCGCCGGCGGGTTCGGCGCGCCGCGCGGCGCCGACCGTGTAGACGACGGCGACGGTGGCGAGGACGGCGGTGGCGGCCGCCACGGCGACGATCCGGGCGCGCAGCGGGAGGGCGGCGGGCCGGGGCGACGGGGCGGGAGCGGGGCGGGGCGGAGTCATGTGCGCGACGGCTGCCTTTCCGGGCGGTCCTGGGCGTGCGGTCCGGCCGGGCGGTCCCGGCGGGGGAGCAGGGCGGCGGCCGCCGCCACCGCCGCGGTCAGCGCGAGGACGGCGACGACCAGCGCGGGACGGATGCCCCACAGCGTCCAGGCGGCGCCGAATCCGGCGGCCGCCAGCAGCCGGCACAGCGCCTGGCCCGTCTGCAGCAGCGCCATCCCGCTCGCCCGCCGCGCGGCGGGCAGCACCGGGCCGGCGAGCGCCATCAGGACGCCGTCCGTGGCCGCGTAGAACACCCCGAGCAGCAGCAGGACGCCCACCAGCAGCACCGGCCCGGCACCGGTCGTCAGCAGCAGGACATAGCCGGCGAGCAGCGCCAGGTGCCCGCACAGGAACGGCACCCGGCGGCCGATCCGGTCGCCGAGCCGTCCGGCCGGCACGGCGAGCAGCAGATAGACCGCGGCCGCCCCCAGCGGAAGCAGCGGGAACCAGCTCACCGCGAAGTCCAGCCGCCGCTGGAGCAGCAGATACAGGAACGAGTCGCCGATGGTCGCCGCGCCGAGCAGCGCCGCCGCCGCGAAGATGCGCCGGAAGGCGGGGTCGCGCAGCGGCGCGAGGAGCGGTGTGCGGGGACGGGGCGCGGCGGCCGGCGTCCCCTCGTCGCCGGGTGCCGCGCCCGGCCCCCGCCGGGCCCCGGACCTCGCGGCCCGGCCCGGCACGAACGCGACCAGCAGCAGCACCCCCACCACGCCGACGCAGAAGCTCACCACGAACACCGCGTCATAGGCGTCGGCCGTGGCCCACAGCAGGGCGAACGCCGCGAGCGGGCCCAGCAGCGCGCCGGTGGTGTCCATCGCGCGGTGCACACCGAAGGCCCGGCCGAGCGCGTCCGGCGGGGCGCTGAGCGAGATCAGCGCATCGCGCGGGGCGGTGCGTACGCCCTTGCCGATCCGGTCCGCGGCGAGCGAGGCGCCGATGCCGAGGGTGCCGCCGCCGGCCAGCAGCAGCCCGAGCCGGGACAGCGCCGAGAGGGCGTAGCCGGTCCCCGCGACGAGCTTGTGCCGCCCGCCGCGGTCCGCCGCATGCCCGCCCAGCAGCCGCACCAGCGCGGTGACGCCGTTGTAGAGGCCGTCGAGGAAGCCGAACTGGAGTGGTGATAGCCCCAGTTGGAGGACGAAGTAGAGGGGCAGCACGGCGGTGACCATCTCGGAGGAGACGTCGGTGACCAGGCTGACCGCGCCGAGGGCCAGCACCGTGCCCCCGACGCGGCCGCGCGTCACCCGTGTCGCCGTCGCGGCCGCGTCCGTGGTCGCGAGATACATCAGTCAGACCGCCCGTGGGTCCCGCCCGCCGCGCGGGTCAGTGGCACTGGTAGGCGGGGCTGCTGTCCTTCGTCTTCCCGTCCGTGCCCACCAGCTCCCAGGAGAAGCCGGTGTCCGTGAAGTTCAGCTTCACCACCCCGAAGGTGTCGGTGAGCCGCTTCTCGCTGTTCGGCTGGACCTCCTCGATCTTGTACGGGTCGGCCCCGCCCATCCCGCCGAGGAGTTCCACGATTCCGTCCGGGGCGGGCTTGCCGTCCGGGTCCTGCGGGGCGAAGCGCTCGTAGTGGTGGTCGTGGCCGTTGAGGACCAGCTCGGCCTTGGCGTCGTGGAGCAGCTTCCAGACCGGGCGGCTGACCGGGTCGTTGCCGTGCTCGCCGGAGGAGAAGAGCGGGTGGTGCCAGTAAGCGGCCACGCACTTCTTGGAGTTGGCGGCGAGGTCGGCCTTGAGCCAGTCGGTCTGCGCCCGGTCCAGGCTGTTGGAGTCCAGCGCGATGAAGTGCCAGTTGTCCTGGTCGAAGCTGTAGTAGCTCTTGCCCTCGGGGTAGGCGACGGAGCCGAAGTAGGCCTTGTACCCGGCCAGTTGGCCGTTCGGGTCGTAGGTCTCGTGGTTGCCCGGGGCGGGGTGCGTCTTGTTCTTGAAGGCGCCCCAGCTCGTGTCGTAGTACTTCTTGAAGTCCTTGAGCCGGGCGTTGTCGTACTGGTTGTCGCCCATGGTCAGCACGAACGCCGGGTCGATCTGCTTGACCAGCGCCGCGGTCCTGGGGTGTGCGCAGTCGCTGTCGCCCGCCGTGCACCGCTCGGCGATATCGCCCGCCGCGACGACGGTGAACCCGGCGGCGTGCGCGCCCGGTGCCCGGTCGGGCGCGGCGTCGGCCCGCCCGGCGTTCGACCACAGCGCCACACCGCCGACGAGCGCGAGCGCCGCGCCCGCGGCGGCGGGGATGCCCCATCGGGTGTGCCTGGCCGGGGTCCGGTGCCGGTTCGGCGGCGGTACGGGCTTGTCGGCGCGGGGGGTGGACGTCATATCCGTCTCCTGGGTCGGCGTGGGGAGCCGTCCCAGGAATCCTGACGTCCAGCCATGTACGCGTCAAGGATGCGCCGCTTTTTGTTAGTAAAGTTTCCTACCTGTTCACCCGGCCGCGGTCGGGACCGGACCCGGAGCGGTACGGCTCACCCCAACTCGACCTCGTAGAAGCAGAGATGGTCCTTGACCTGCGCGACCTCGGAGTGCGGCTCAGGGTAGGCCCATGCGATGTCCTGCGGGCCACCGGGAAGTGACCAGTAGGAGGCGGTGCCCTTGAACGGGCAGACGGTGTGCGTCTCGGAGGGGGTCAGCAGATCGGTGCGTACGTCCTCGGGCGGGAGGTAGTAGCGCACGGGGTAGCCGGTCTCGGACAGCAGCAGCGGGCGGCGGCTGTCGGCCAGCAGCAGGCCGCCGATCCTGACGCGGACGTGGTCGGTGCCCTGCTCGATCTCGATCCGGTGGCCCTGGGTGGCGCTCATGGTCGTGTCCCTTCGGTCGCAGGAGAGGGTGCCTGCGGGGCCGTCCCCGGGCCCTGCTGCCCTTGAGGACCAAGGGTAGGAGGGCCCACTGACAATCCACGGTCGCCCGCCGGGCGCGGCCGGTGACGACAGGGGGCGATCGGCTGGACACGCCGCAATCCGGGTGAATGTGGCAAAGTGACGACATGGCTGACCGGGGAGCGAAGCGGCCCACCGTGTCGGTGCCGGACGACTGGCCCGCCCACCCTGACCTGACCCTTGCCCTCAACGGCATGGGCGGCTTCGACTGGGACCTCGACAGCGGGCTGATGCACATGGACCCGCCCGCCCTCGAGGTCTTCGACCTGCGCCCCGCCGAGTACGACGACCGCCCGGAGACCCTCAGCTGCCGTGTCCCGGCCCATGAGGCGGCCCGGCTGGACGCCCTGGTGGCCCGTGCGCTCAAGGACGGCAGCGACTCGTACGGCGCCTACTTCCGGGTACGGCTGCGCGACGGGGAACTGCGCTGGACCCACGCCCAGGGCAGCATCCGCCGCGACCGGGCCGGCCGGCCCCGCCGGATCATCGGCGTGGTCCGCGACGCCAGCCACGAGTACACCCACGCGGCGGAGCGGCTCGCGGTCGATGAGGAGCGCCGCCGGCACACCAGCGTCGTCGAGCGCACCACCGCCGCCCTCGCGCACGCCAGGACCGTCGGCGAGGTGATCGCGGTCCTCGCCGACGAGCAGGGGCTGAGCCGGCTGGGCGCCGAGAACGTCATCCTCGGCCTGGTCGAGGCGGGCCGCATCCGGCTGGTCTCCGAGGGCAAGGCGGGCAGCTTCGTCCCCGACCTCGAGTACACCCGGGTCGGCGACGAGTTCCCGATGAGCGAGGTGGTGCGCACGCTCACCCCCCGCTATGTGCACAGCCGCGCGGAGTTCCAGAACGGCTACCCCCGTTTGTGGCCCGCCATCGAGCCGCTGAACGTCAACTCCGCCGCGTATCTGCCGCTGATCGCCCAGGGCCGCCCGATCGGTGTGATCGGCCTCTTCTTCGAGCGCGAGAGCGAGTTCCGCGACCAGGAACGCAACGTCCTGGTGGCGCTCGGCAGCAGCATCGCGCAGAGCCTGGCCCGCGCCATGCTCTACGACCAGGAGCACGACCTCGCCGCCGGGCTCCAACAGGCCATGCTGCCGCGCCGGATCCCCGGCGTCGCCGGCGCCCAGATCGCGGTCCGCTACCGCTCCGCCCGCATGGGCCGGGACATCGGCGGCGACTGGTACGACGTGATCCCGCTGCCCGACGGCCGGGTCGCGGCCGTCATCGGCGACGTCCAGGGCCATGACACCCAGGCCGCCGCGCTGATGGGCCAGCTGCGGATCGTGCTGCGCGCCTACGCCGCCGAAGGGCACACCCCCGCCACCGTCATGGGCCGCGCCTCCGCCTTCCTCAACGAACTCGACACCGACCGCTTCGCCACCTGCACCTACGTCGACGCCGACCTGAGCACCGGCGCGGCCCGGATCGTCCGGGCCGGCCACATCGACCCGCTGCTGCGGCACGCCGAGGGAATCTGCCGCCGGCTGCCGGTGGCCGGCGGACTGCCGCTCGGCATCTCCTCCGAATTCCGGCGGCTCGACTACCCCGTCACCACCGTCCAGCTCGCCCCCGGCGACACCCTGGTGCTGTGCACCGACGGCATCGTCGAACAGCCCGGCACCGACCTCGACGAGGGGATGCGGGAGCTGGCCCGCGAGATCCGCGACGGCCCGCAGGACGTCCAGCAACTCGCCGACCGGCTCTGCGAGTCGGCGGGGGAGCGGACCGGCGAGGACGACATGGCGCTCCTGGTGCTCAGGCGCCTGGGCGCGCCCGAACACGACACCGTCGGGCGGTTCCGCCAGCACATCGCCCCCGCCGACCCCGAAGGCCTCTCCGCCGCCCGGCACATGATCCGGGCCGCGGTACGCGCCTGGGGCGCGGCCGAGCGCTCCGAGGAGATCGAGCTGGTCGCCGACGAACTGATCACCAACGCCCTGCTGCACACCGACGGCGAGGCCGTCGTCGACATCCGGATGCCGCACAGCGTCGAGCGGCGCCTGCGGCTGGAGGTCGAGGACCACTCCAGCAGCCTGCCGCGACGCCGCGAACCGGGCGAGGCCGGAGTCTCCGGCCGCGGCCTGCTCCTCGTGGACCGGCTGGCGGATGTCTGGGGTGTGGAGCCGCGCGGCGGCGGAAAGTGCGTATGGTGCGAGTTCAACTGCCCCTGACCGGGACGGGGGTACCTCCCGGCGCCAGCCGGGGAGCGTCGAGCCCCGGCCATCAGCGGGGGGACGGGCGCCGAGAGATCGGCACGGTCGAGTGAGGACGGCACTATGGCAACGCGGGCCGCGGAGCAGCGCGAGGAAGCCCGCCGGGTGGCGGCGCGTCTGGAGGCGGAAGCCGTCCGGAACGTGGCACTGACCTGGGTGGACAATGCGGGCATCGTCCGCGTCAAGACCGTTCCGGCGCAGCGGCTCGCGGACGCCGCCGAGCGCGGCGTCGGGATGTCGCCCGTCTTCGACGTCTTCACCTCCGACGACACCATCACCGAATCCGACCACCTCGGCGGGCCCGACGGAGACCTGCGGCTCTTCCCCGACCTGGACCGCGTCACCCCCCTCGCCGCGCAGCCCGGCTGGGCCTGGGCCCCGGCCGACCGCTACGACCCGCTCGGGGCGCCGCACCCCGCCTGCCAGCGGCAGTTCGCCCGGCGGATGGCCGAACGGGCCACCGCGGCCGGCCTCGAACTGCGGATGGGCTTCGAAACCGAGTGGGTGGTCACCCGCGCCCCCGACAAGCACCGCCCGGACGCCGCCGATGCGTACGAACCGCTCGACTACCCCTGCGCCGGCCCCGCCTACGGCATGACCCGGATCGTCGAACTCTCCGACTACCTCCGCGATGTCACCGAGGCGCTGACCCTCCAGGGCCTCGACGTGCGCCAGCTCCACCCCGAGTACGCGCCGGGCCAGTTCGAGGTCAGCACCGACCCGGGCGACCCGGTGCGCGCCGCCGACGACGTGGTGCTGGTCCGCGAGACCATCCGCGCGGTCTCCGCACGCCACGGACTGCGCGCCTCCTTCGCCCCCTCGGTCGTCGCCGGGCAGGTCGGCAACGGCTGCCACCTCCACCTCGGCCTGTACCGCGACGGAAGGAGCCTGCACCGCGCCCCCGACGCCCCCTGGGGCCTGGCGCCGGACGCGTCGGCCTTCCTCGGCGGCATCCTGAGCGCGCTGCCCGCCCTGCTCGCCATCGGCTGCCCGTCACCGGCCAGCTATCTGCGGCTGCAGCCCTCCCACTGGGCCGGTGTCTACCAGTGCTGGGGCGTGGAGAACCGCGAGGCGGCGCTGCGGCTGGTCACCGGCGCCCCCGACGACCCGGACGGCGGCCACGCCGAGGTCAAGACGTTCGACGCCGCCGCCAACCCGTACCTCGCCGTCGGCGCGGTGATCGCCGCCGGACTGCACGGCATCGACTCCGCGACCGCCCTGCCGGAGCCGCAGACCGGCGACCCGGGCACCCTCGGCGTCCGCGAGCGCGCCCGGCGCGGCATCGTACGGCTGCCCGCCACCCTCACCGAGGCCGCCGACCGGCTGGAGAAGTCGGCGCCGCTGTACGAGGCGATGGGCGAGGTGCTGCACGGCGCGGTGCTCGCCGTCCGGCGCGCCGAGGAGGCCCGCTTCGCCGGGAGCGAGGCCGAGGAGATCGCCGCCGCCACCCGCTGGCGCTGGTGATGCCCGCGCACGTCCCGGGGAGGGGCCCCGGCTTCGACGACGGCCTGCCGCCGCTGGTGGACCATCACTGCCACGGCGTGATCCGGCACGAACCGGACCCCGGGACGTTCGCCGCGTACCTCACCGAGTCGGACCGGCCGCCCGCACCGGGCACCAGCTTCTTCGACACCCAGGCCGGTTTCGCCGTCCGCCGCTGGTGCCCGCCGCTGCTCGACCTGCCCGCACACTGCCCGCCCGACCGCTACCTCGCCCGCCGCCGCGAGCTGGGCCCCGACGAGACCCGGCGCCGTCTGCTGCGCGCCACCGGCATCGGCGCCTACCTCCTGGACACCGGGCTGCCCGGCGACCTGACGGGCCCGCGGGAGACGGCCGCCGCGGGCGGCGCCACCGGGCACGAGGTCGTACGGCTGGAGACGCTCGCCGAGCGCACCGCGGCCGCCGCAGACGACACCGACGACCTCCCCGGCGCCCTCGCGCACGCCGTCCGGGAAGCCGCCCGCACCGCCGTCGCCTTCAAGTCCGTCGCCGCCTACCGCCACGGCCTCGCACTGGAACCCGGGCCGCCGGACACCGACGCGGTACACACCGCCGCCCGCGCCTGGACGGCCGCCGGCGCACCCCGCCTGACCGACCCCGTCCTGCTGCGCCATCTCATCTGGCTGGCCGTCGCCACCGGGCGCCCCCTCCAGCTCCACACCGGCTTCGGCGACCCCGACCTGCGGCTCGACCACGCCGACCCGGCGCTGCTGACCGACCTGGCCCGGGCCACCGCCGACACCGGCACGGACCTGGTGCTGCTGCACTGCTACCCGTACCACCGCCAGGCCGCCTACCTGGCGAGCGTCTTCCCGCACGTCTACGCCGACATCGGACTGACCCTCACCCACACCGGAGCGCGGGCCACCGCCGTACTCGCCGAATTCCTGGAGCTCGCCCCCTTCGGCAAACTGCTCTTCTCCACCGACGCCTACGGCCTTCCCGAGCTCTACGCCGTCGGCAGCGCGCTCTTCCGGACCGCGCTGGCCGGCGTCCTCGGGGAGTGGACCGCCGCCGGCGCATGGTCGGACGCGGACGCCCGGCGGGTGGCGGCGATGATCGCCGCGGACAACGCACGCCGGGTGTACGGACTCGCGGAGGCGGACGGCCCGGCCGCCGACGAGTAGCGCAGCCATGCGCCGGGGCCGCCGCCCAGCGGCCCCGGGCCCCTCGTCCCGCCCTGCCGTCCGCGGCACTCCCGCCCCGTGCTTTACTGCGCCGCGTGGCCCCTACAACGACCTCCGGCACGCCCTCCGACGCGACCCCCGGCGCAACCTCGGACGCGGGCTCCGCAAAAGCCCGAATCCCCCTGCGCTCCCGGATATTCGCCGATCTGACGCCGCTGCGCACCTCCCCGGACTACCGCCGCCTGTGGTGCGGCAACACCGTCTCCTGGATGGGCCAGCAGATGACCGCTCTCGCGGTCTCGCTCCAGGTCTACGCCATCACCGGCTCCACCTTCTCGGTCGGCCTGGTCGGCCTGTGCTCGCTGGTCCCGCTGGTCGTCTTCGGCCTGTACGGAGGCGCCATCGCCGACACCGTCGACCGCCGCAAACTCGGCCTCTGCAGCGCCGCGGGCGCCACCGCGATGTCCATCACGCTGGCCGCCGCCGCACTGGCCGGATACCACCGCGTCTGGCTGCTCTACACCGTCGTCGCCCTCCAGGCCGTCTGCTTCGCGATGAACGCCCCGGCCCGCTCGTCGATGATCCCGCGGCTGCTGCCCACCGAGCAGCTCCCGGCCGCCAACGCCCTCAACTCCCTGACCAGCAACCTCGGTCTGATGGGCGGCCCGATGCTGGGCGGTGTCATCGTCGGCCTGTGGGGCTACCAGGCCGCGTACCTGATCGACGTGGTGGCCTTCAGCGGCTCCCTCTACGCGATGTGGCGCCTGCCGTCCATGCGCCCCGACCAGGGCGAAGGACCGCGGCGCCGGGCCTCCGTCCTGGACGGTCTGCGCTTCCTCGCCACCCGCCCCAACCTGCGGATGACGTTCTTCTCCGACCTGGCGGCGATGGTGCTCGCCCAGCCGCGCGCCCTGTTCCCCGCGGTCGCGGTGCTCTGGTTCGCCGGCGACGCCAAGACCGTCGGCCTGCTGGTCGCCGCGCCCGCGGTGGGCGCCGTACTGGGCGGACTGTTCTCCGGCTGGCTCGGCGGGATCCGCCGGCACGGCCTGGCCATACTGATCGCGGTGGCCTCGTGGGGCGCGGCCATCGCCTGCTTCGGGCTCTCCCGGCAGCTGTGGCTCGGGCTGTTCTTCCTGGCGGTGGCCGGCTGCGCGGACACCGTCTCGATGGTCTTCCGCAGCACCATGCTGCAGGCCGCGACGCCGGACGCGATGCGCGGCCGCCTCCAGGGCGTCTTCATCGTCGTCGTCGCGGGCGGCCCGCGCCTGGGCGACTTCCTCGCCGGCACGGCCGCCGACCTGACCTCCCCCGCCACCGCGGTCATCGGCGGCGGCCTGGCCTGCGTCCTCGTGGTCACCGCGCTCGGCCTCGGCCGCCGGGCGTTCGCGCGGTATGACGCGGGGGATCCTCGACCGTGACGCTGCGCTTGGCTTGGCCCTTCCGCTGCGCTTTGCCTGGGTCGACGTTTGGCTTGCTCGCCGTTGCGCCTGCGGCGGGCGTTGCCGCTGCGCGGGGCTTTTCGGGTGGCGGTGTCGGTCCTCCGGGGCAGGGTGTCCGGA
>NZ_JBSFYC010000094.1:0-22771 GCF_053595675.1 Streptomyces sp. NPDC002446
GGGCAGGGTGTCCGGACGTAAAGCGAAGCAGTCCGGACACCCTGCCCCGGAGGACCGACACCGGCAGCCGAACAGCCCCGCGCAGCGGCAATCAGCTCGCCGCAGGCGAAACAAGCGCAACCCCCACGGCGGGAAAGCCGAACACGTGGGCAGCAGGCAAAGCGCAGCGGAAGGGCAATAGACTCCTCTGCCGTGGATACGACGCTCCAAGACCCGCTCGTGGGCCAGCTGCTCGACGGCCGCTACCGCGTCCAGTCGCGCATCGCCGCCGGCGGAATGGCCACGGTCTACCGGGCGGTGGACACCCGGCTCGACCGTGTGCTCGCGCTGAAGGTGATGCACCCGAGCCTCGCCGCGGACGGGGCGTTCGTGGACCGCTTCATCCGTGAGGCGAAGTCGGTCGCGCGGCTGTCGCACCCGAACGTGGTGGGCGTCTTCGACCAGGGCACGGACGGTACGTACGTCTATCTGGCGATGGAGTACGTCGCCGGCTGCACGCTGCGCGACGTGCTGCGCGAGCGGGGCGCCCTGCAGCCGCGGGCCGCGCTGGACATCCTGGAGCCGATCCTGGCCGCCCTGGGCGCCGCGCACCGCGCCGGGCTGGTGCACCGCGACATGAAGCCGGAGAACGTCCTGATCGGCGACGACGGCCGGGTCAAGGTCGCCGACTTCGGTCTGGTGCGCGCGGTGGACACCAACACCACCGCCTCGACGGGCTCCCTCCTGGGCACGGTCTCCTACCTGGCGCCCGAGCAGCTGGAGCACGGCACCGCGGACGCCCGGGTCGACGTCTACGCCTGCGGTGTGGTGCTCTACGAGATGCTGACCGGCGGCAAGCCGCACAGCGGCGGCTCGGTGGCGCAGGTCCTCTACCAGCATCTGCACGAGGACGTGCTGCCGCCGTCCGAGCTGGTCCCGGGGCTCGCGCCGCAGCTGGACGAGCTGGTCGCGCTGGCCACCGCCCGCGATCCGCAGCAGCGCGCACAGGACGCGGTGGCGCTGCTGTCCCGGGCGCGAGCGGCCCGTGCCGGGCTGAGCGACGCGCAGCTGGACGTCGTACCGCCGCAGGCCCGGGAGGCGTCCGAGGACGGCGAGGACACGGGCGACGGCTCGGAGCGTACCGACGTGATACCGCGGGTCGACGGCGTACAGCTGCCGCTGCCGGGGGCACAGGACGCGCAGCTGAACCGCACCAGCCGTCTGGAGGTGCCGCCGGCGGAGCAGACGACCCGGCTGCGCCCGGTGCCGGCGGCCCCCGCGGCGCCTGCGCCCCCCGCGGCGCCCGCCGGCGGGCTGCTCCAGCGGCGGCGGCTGATCACCGTCATCGCGGCCGTGCTGCTGGTCCTGGGTGTCGGTACGGGCGTCTGGTACATCAACTTCGGCCAGTTCACCACCGTCCCGGCGGTGCTGGACATGCCGCAGGACAAGGCCGTCAAGACGCTGCGGGACGCGGGGCTGGGGGTCAAGGTCGTACGCGGCTTCAGCTCCAACGTGGAGCGCGGCCGTGTCATGAAGACGGACCCGGCGAACGGCAAGCAGATCCGCGGTACGGACACGGTCACCGTCACCGTCTCCCGCGGGCCCGAGATCGTCGCCGTCCCGGATCTGTCGGGGACCCCGGTCGCGGACGCCAAGCGCAAGCTGCGCGACCGCGGGCTGATCCCGGGCACCGAGACCCGCGAGTTCAGCGACGAGGTCGCCAAGGGCTCGGTGATCCGTACGGACCCGGAGGCGGGCAGCAAGCGGCGGCCCGATACTGCGGTGGCGCTGACCATCAGCCGGGGCTCACCGGTCGATGTGCCCGGTGTGATCGGCAGCGACCGCGCGGAGGCCGAGTCCACGCTGCGCGCGGCGGGACTGCGGGTGCGGGTCGTCGAGCAGCAGGTGCACTCCCCGCAGGACAAGGGCACCGTCGCCCGGCAGACGCCGGGTGCGGGAAAGAAGCTCGGCAAGGGCGAAACGGTCACCCTCACGCTCTCCAAGGGCCCCGAGATGATCACCGTCCCGGACGTCACCGGCAAGAGCGAAGCGGACGCCAAGAAGGAGCTGGCCGCTCTCGGCTTCACGGTCGAGGTGGACAAGCCGTTCCTGTTCCCGCAGGACGAGGTCGAGTCCCAGTCCGTCGAGTCCGGTGAGAAGGCTCCCAAGGGCGGCACGATCACCATCAAGCTGAAGGGCGCGCTGTAGCGCCGGGGATCCGGCGTTCGGCGGCCGCGGCGCGGCTGGCACCCTGGGAGGGTGAGCAGAACCTCCTCCCCCCAGGGCGCCGAGCGGCGCGCCCGTGACCGTAATCCGGTCGGCGGCCATGTGCCGGTGGCCGGTGGCCTGGCGAAGACCGGCATTCCGTACGCCCGTGAGATGGGCGACGAGGTCGTGCAGGTCTTCGTGGCCAATCCGCGCGGCTGGGCGACGCTGCCCGGCAACCCCGAACAGGACGAGGCGTTCCGCGCGGCCTGTGCGCTGCAGGGCATGCCGGTGTACGTCCATGCGCCGTATCTGATCAACTTCGGCTCGCACACGGAGGCGACGGTCGACCGGTCCGTGGCGTCACTGCGTCATTCGCTGCGGCGCGGCCGGGAGATCGGGGCGCTGGGGGTGGTCGTACACACCGGTTCGGCGACCGGCGGGCGGCCGCGTGCGGCGGCGATGGCGCAGGTCAGGGAGCGGATGCGGCCGTTGCTCGACGAGCTGACGCACCCCGACGACCCCTGGTTGCTGCTGGAGCCGACGGCCGGGCAGGGCGCGTCGCTGTGCGCCCGTGCCGAGGATCTGGGGCCGTACTTCGACGCGCTGGACCGGCATCCGAAGCTGGGGGTCTGCCTGGACACCTGCCATGCGTTCGCGGCCGGGCACGACATGGCGGCGCCAGGCGGGATGAAGGCGCTGCTGGACGAGCTGGTGGAGGTCACCGGCGAGGGCCGGCTCAAGCTGGTCCACGCCAATGACTCCAAGGACGTGGTCGGCGCGCACAAGGACAGGCACGCCAACATCGGCGCGGGTCACATCGGTACGGAGCCGTTCGCGGAGCTTTTCACCCATCCGTCGACGGCCGGGGTGCCGCTGGTCGTGGAGACCCCGGGCGGCAAGGAGGGGCATGCGGCGGACGTGGCCCGCCTGAAGGGGCTGCGGCTGCCGTAGGGGCGCCGGCGACCAGGTGTCAGAGCTCGGGGCCTTCCCCGGGCTCTTCCTGGTAGGAGTAGCGCTGCTCGCGCCACGGGTCACCCAGGTTGTGATAGCCGCGTTCCTCCCAGAATCCGCGGCGGTCGGCCCGCATGTATTCGATGCCGCGGACCCACTTGGGGCCTTTCCAGGCGTAGAGATGCGGGACGATCAGGCGGACCGGGAAACCGTGCTCGGCGGTGAGCAGTTCGCCGGAGCGGTGTGTGGCGAAGATGCACTTCTCCGCGGCGAAATCCTCCAGCCGCAGATTGGAGCTGAAGCCGTACTCGGCCCACACCATCACATGGGTGACATCCGGCGCGGGCGGCGCAAGGTCCAGAACGGTCTTTGTGAGCACCCCGCCCCATTCGGCGCCGAGCATGCTGAATTTCGTCACGCAGTGCATATCCGCGACGACCGTGGCGTACGGCAGCGCCGTGAATTCGTCGTGCGTCCAGCAGTGCTTCTCGCCGTCCGCGGTGGCGCCGAAAGCCCGGAACTCCCAGCGTTCGGGGCGGAACTTCGGGACCGGTCCGTAATGCGTCACCGGCCAGCCCCGCTGGAGCCGCTGCCCGGGAGGCAGCTGAGCATGCTCCTCTTCGCGGCTTTTCGGCTGACCCATGCCCTCCATGTTGTCAGACCGGAAGGGGTGCCGATGACCAGGGAGGAAGGGATTCGGGCAACTCGTACTAAGCGTGCACTTACTGGACGCCCCGCTCCGCGCGGTGCGAGGATGCGCGGCACCTGCCCAGTTCTCGCGTGGAAGGAGCCCGCAGCCATGCAGGGCGACCCCGAGGTCATCGAATTCCTCAACGAGCAGCTGACCGCCGAGCTGACCGCCATCAACCAGTACTTCCTGCACGCCAAGATGCAGGAGAACTTCGGCTGGACGAAGCTCGCGAAGTACACCCGCGCCGAGTCCTTCGACGAGATGAAGCATGCGGAGGTGCTGACGGACCGGATTCTCTTCCTCGACGGTCTGCCGAATTACCAGCGGCTGTTCCACGTCCGGGTCGGCCAGTCCGTCACCGAGATGTTCCAGGCCGACCGGCAGATCGAGGTCGAGGCGATCGACCGGCTCAAGCGCGGTATCGAGCTGATGCGCAACAAGGGTGACATCACCTCGGCGAATATCTTCGAGGAGATCCTCGCGGACGAGGAGCACCACATCGACTATCTCGACACCCAGCTGGAGCTGATCGAGAAGCTCGGGGAAGCCCTCTACATCGCCCAGGTGATCGAGCAGCCGAGCTGAGCGAGCCACGCGATGGCGGGGACCTGCCGGACGCCCCTGGGGACTACGCGGCCTCCGAGAGCGCCGCGGGCGCCACTGCGCCCACCTCCGCGCCCCGCTGCGGCCCGGGTGCTTGATCCTCCGGGGCCAAGGGGTCGGACGCACCGCTGTCGATGAGCTCCCGGCGGGGGCAGCTGCCCCGGCCGAGCAGGGCCTGTATGCGCCGTACGCAGCTGCCGCAGTCGGTGCCGGCCTTGCAGGCGGAGGCGATCTGGCGGGGCGTGCAGGCGCCGGTGTCCGCGTGCTCGCGAACCTGCTGCTCGGTGATCCCGAAGCAGGAGCATACGTACACGCGGGTTCACCTCCGTAGGGGCGGCTCGGAGAAGGCTCATCGATCAGCTCAGCTGATCTTGAGTGAGGTTACCCTTACCTTACCCGCCTCCCGGGCGGCTTAACAACGCCCGCCGGGGCCCGAGCAACGCAGTGGGGCGCGGATCACACGATCCGCGCCCCACTTCCGTTCACTTCCCGCTCACTGGTCGCGGTACATCTCCGCCACCAGGAAGGCCAGGTCCAGCGACTGGCTGCGGTTGAGCCGCGGGTCGCAGGCGGTCTCGTAGCGCTGGTGCAGATCGTCGACGAAGATCTCGTCGCCGCCGCCCACGCACTCCGTGACGTCGTCGCCGGTCAGCTCGACGTGGATGCCGCCCGGGTGCGTGCCGAGGCTCTTGTGGACCTCGAAGAAGCCCTTGACCTCGTCCAGCACGTCGTCGAAGCGCCGGGTCTTGTGACCGGAGGCCGCCTCGAAGGTGTTGCCGTGCATCGGGTCGCAGATCCAGGCGACCTGCGCACCGGAGGCGGTGACCTTCTCGACCAGCTCGGGGAGCTTGTCACGGACCTTGTCCGCGCCCATACGGGTGATGAAGGTCAGCCGGCCCGGCTCACGCTCCGGGTCGAGGCGCTCGATGAGCGTGAGCGCCTCCTGCGGCGTGGTCGTCGGGCCGAGCTTGACGCCGATCGGGTTGCGGATGCGCGCGGCGAACTCGATGTGCGCACCGTCCAGCTGACGGGTGCGCTCGCCGATCCAGACCATGTGGCCGGAGACGTCGTAGAGGTTGCCGGTGCGCGAGTCCGTGCGGGTCAGCGCCGACTCGTAGTCGAGGATCAGCGCCTCGTGGGAGGAGAAGAACTCGACGGTCTTGAACTCCTCCGGGTCGACCCCGCAGGCGTTCATGAAGTTCAGCGCGCGGTCGATCTCGCGGGCCAGCGCCTCGTAGCGCTGCCCGGAGGGCGAGGACTTCACGAAGTCCTGGTTCCAGGCGTGCACCTGCCGCAGGTCGGCGTAGCCGCCGGTGGTGAAGGCGCGCACGAGGTTGAGGGTCGCCGCGGAGGCGTTGTACATCCGCTTCAGCCGCTGCGGGTCCGGGATCCGGGCCGCCTCGGTGAACTCGAAGCCGTTGACGGAGTCGCCGCGGTAGGTCGGCAGCGTCACCCCGTCGCGGGTCTCGGTGGGCTTGGAGCGCGGCTTGCTGTACTGGCCGGCGATCCGGCCGACCTTGACCACCGGGACGGACCCGGCGTAGGTGAGGACGGCGCCCATCTGCAGGAGCGTCTTGAGCTTGTTACGGATGTGCTCGGCGGATACGGCGTCGAAGGCCTCCGCGCAGTCGCCGCCCTGAAGCAGGAACGCCTCACCACGGGCGACCGCTCCCAGGCGCTCGCGCAGCTGGTCGCACTCGCCCGCGAAGACGAGCGGCGGATAGGACTCGAGCTCCGCGATCACATCGCGCAGAGCCTCTTGGTCCGGCCAGTCAGGCTGCTGCGCCGCGGGCAGGTCTCGCCAGGTGTTGCCACCGGCGTGGGTTTCAGCGTTCACGGTCACATGCCCCACATTACGGGGTCCCGTGAGGCTGTCCGTCCGCCATCCGGACTTTGAGACACACCGCACTCGGACGGTCCGGTAGGGTGCCCCCCATGTGCACGCGACCGGCCATGAACATGAACTGGTGGTGGACCGCTCTTCCGGCGGCCCACTGATTCGCGCGCACATCCCACACTTCGCGAAGGCCGCCCGAGGGCGGCCTTCGGCGTTTGCGGCGGCTGTTCCTCACCTGGCTCTTCCCGGCCCCTCCGGAAGGAACCCGCCATGCACCGCGAGCCCCACCCCGCCCGCTGCGACGCCGCCGCGCTCGTCCGGCGGCTGCTCGACCCCGCCTGCCCGCCGTTCGCCCTGCTGCGCCGCCGCTCCCCCGGCCGGGAGGCGGCGTCCCCCACTCTCGGCTTCGCTCGACCGGGAGGTGCCCCCATCGTCGAGGTGCTGATCGGCGAGGTGACCGAGGTCGAGCGGCTCGCCGACATCCCACTGGGTGAGACGGTGCCGGACGCGCCGGTGACCGACGCGCTGGCGCTGATCCCGTTCCGGCAGATCCGCGAGCGCGGCTTTAGGGCCCATGACGACGGCACCCCGCTGGCGGTGCTCCGCCCCGACGAGACCTGCGAGCTGCCGCTGGACGAGGTGCTGGCGGCGCTGCCGGCGCATGACGTACGGGTGGCGGACGGGGCGTTCGACGTGGACGACGACGCCTACGCGGAGATCGTCGAGCGGGTCGTCCGGGACGAGATCGGCACCGGCGAGGGGGCGAACTTCGTCGTCCGCCGGACGTTCGAGGGCACGATCGCGGACTTCTCGGCGGCCGACGCGCTGGCGCTGTTCCGGCGGCTGCTGGCCGGTGAGCGCGGCGCGTACTGGACGTATGTCGTGCACCGCCCCGGAGTGCGCACGCTGGTCGGCGCCAGCCCCGAGGTGCACGTGCGGATGACCGGCGAAACGGTCGTGATGAATCCGATCAGCGGCACCTACCGCTACCCGGCCGGCGGCCCCACCCCCGAGGGCCTGCTGGCGTTCCTCGGCGACCGCAAGGAGGTCGAGGAGCTGTCGATGGTGGTGGACGAGGAGCTGAAGATGATGTGCACGGTCGGCGACCGGGGCGGGGTGGTGATCGGGCCGCGGCTCAAGGAGATGGCGCACCTCGCGCACACCGAGTACGAGCTGCGCGGCCGGTCCACCCTCGATGTGCGCGAGGTGCTCAGGGAGACGATGTTCGCGGCGACGGTCACCGGCTCGCCGGTGCAGAACGCCTGCCGGGTCATCGAGCGGCACGAGCCGGTGGGCCCGGACGGGCGCGGGCGCGGCTACTACGCGGGCGCGCTCGCCCTCCTCGGCCGGGACGCCGGAGGCGCGCAGACGCTGGACTCGCCGATCCTGATCCGTACCGCCGACATCGCCGCCGACGGCCGGCTGCGGGTGCCGGTCGGCGCCACGCTGGTGCGCGCCTCCGACCCGTACGGCGAGGTCGCCGAGACGCACGCCAAGGCGGCGGGCGTGCTGACCGCACTGGGGGTACGGGAGGCGCCGGCGCGTCCGGCCGCCGCGGGCCGGCCGCCGCGGCTGGCCGACGACCCCCGCGTGCGGGCCGCGCTGGACGCCCGCCGCGCCGATCTGGCCCCGTTCTGGCTGCGGATGCAGACCACCGCGCCGACCGCCTCGCTCAGCGGCCACGCCCTGGTCGTCGACGCGGAGGACACCTTCACCGCGATGCTGGCGCATCTGCTGCGCACCTCGGGGCTGACCGTCACCGTGCGCCGCTTCGACGAGCCGGGGCTGCGCGAGGCGGCCCGTGCGCACCGGGGTCCCCTCGTGCTGGGACCGGGGCCGGGCGACCCGTCCGACGCCGCCGACCCCAAGATGCGCTTTCTGCGCGCGCTGACCGCCGAGCTGGTCGCCGAGCACCGCCATGGCCTGCTGGGCGTCTGTCTGGGCCATGAACTGCTCGCCGCGGAGCTGGGGTTGGAGATCGTCCGCAAGGAGGTGCCCTTCCAGGGCGCGCAGGAGCGGATCGACTTCTTCGGGCGGCCGGAGACGGTCGGCTTCTACAACACCTTCACGGCCCGCTGCGACGACCGTACGGCCGCCGAACTCGCCATGCACCGCGTCGAGTTGAGCCGGGACGCGGTCACCGGCGAGGTGCACGCACTGCGCGGTCCGGGGTTCGCCGGGGTGCAGTTCCACCCGGAGTCGGTGCTGACGCTGGACGGCGCCGCGGTCACCGCGCAGCTGCTGGCAGCTGTCCTCGTGTGACCAGCATGTTCTCGTTGGTGCGGCCGGTCAGATGGTCCTCGACGTTGGCCACGGTGGCCTCGATGATCTGGCCGACCGCCTCCTGGGTGAAGTACGCCTGGTGGGAGGTGACCAGGACGTTCCCGAAGGTCATCAGGCGGGCGAGGGTGTCGTCGTCGATGACGTCGAGGGACTTGTCGAAGTAGAAGAACCCGGCCTCCTCCTCGTAGACGTCCAGGCCGACGCCGGTGAGCCGGCCGGCCTTGAGCGTGTCGACGAGGGCCGCGGTGTCGACGAGCCCGCCGCGGCTGGAGTTGACCAGGATCGCCTCGTCCTTCATCGCGGCCAGCGCGGCGGCGTCGACGAGGTGCCGGGTGGCCTCCACCAGCGGGACGTGCAGGGTGATCAGATCGGCCTCGGCGAACAGCCGCTCCTGGGTGACGTACTCCATGCCCAGCTCGGCACAGCGCGGATTCTCGACGACGTCCCAGCCCAGCAGGTTCATGCCGAAGCCGTGCGCGATCCGGGTGAACGCCTCGCCGATCCGGCCGGTGCCCAGCACGCCCGCCGTACGGCCGCGCAGATCGCGGCCCATCAGGCCGTCGAGCCGGAAGTCGAAGTTGCGGGTGCGCTGGCTGGCGCGGACCAGGCGGCGGTTGACGGCCAGCGCGAGGGCCCAGGCGAATTCCGCGACCGCGTACGGCGAGTAGCGGGAGACCCGGCCGATGCTCATGCCGAGGTCGGCGGCGGCCTGAAGGTCGATGTTGTTGTAGCCCGTGGAGCGCTGGGCGACCATCTTCGTCCCGCCGGCCGCGAGGGTCTGCAGCACATCGGCGCTCAGATCGGCGTTGACGCTGCTGCTGACGATCTCGTAGCCGTGCGCGATGGGGGCGGTATCGCGGTTGAGGAAGACGTCCAGGCTGCGGATCTGGTGGTGGCCGGCGAAGGCCTTCTCCAGCAGCGGCCGCTCGTCCGCCTGCACGCCGAAGGCGACGATCTCCACGAGCTCTCCCGGTTCTCCCGCCGGTTCAGTGTCCCCGCCGGTGAGCGGCCCCGCCGGGGAGCGAGGGGCCGCACAGCGGTGCATATGTCGCGTATGCGAATATTGCGAATATACGGCCCCTCGCCCGCCGGTGCCCCCGGAGAAGCGGGGCAGGGGCGGGCGGCGGAGCGGGGCGAGCCGCGCCGGGCTCAGCCGAAGAAGACGCCGACCTCGGCATAGAGCGCCGGATCGACCGTCTTCAGCTTCGCGGTCGCCTCCGAGATCGGCACCCGGACGACGTCCGTACCGCGCAGCGCGACCATCTTCCCGAAGTCGCCGTCGTGCACCGCGTCGATGGCGTGCAGCCCGAAGCGGGTGGCCAGCCAGCGGTCGAAGGCGCTGGGCGTACCGCCGCGCTGGGTGTGCCCGAGCACCGTCGTACGGGCCTCCTTGCCCGTTCGCGACTCGATCTCCTTGGCCAGCCACTCCCCCACGCCCGACAGCCGGACATGCCCGAAGGAGTCGGTGGAGTCGTCCTTGAGCACCATCTGGCCGTCCTTGGGCATCGCGCCCTCGGCGACCACCACGATCGGGGCGTAGCTCGCCCGGAAACGGGACTCGATCCACCGGCAGACCTGCTCGACGTCGAAGCGCTGCTCGGGGATGAGGATGACGTTCGCGCCGCCGGCCAGGCCGGAGTGCAGCGCGATCCAGCCGGCGTGCCGGCCCATCACCTCGACGACCAGGACCCGCATATGGGATTCGGCGGTGGTGTGCAACCGGTCGATGGCTTCGGTGGCGACGCCGACGGCGGTGTCGAAG
This sequence comes from Streptomyces sp. NPDC002446, assembly GCF_053595675.1. Lineage (NCBI taxonomy): Bacteria > Bacillati > Actinomycetota > Actinomycetes > Kitasatosporales > Streptomycetaceae > Streptomyces > Streptomyces sp. NPDC002446. The sequence goes on from NZ_JBSFYC010000094.1 coordinate 10,315, forward strand.
CCGAAGGTGTAGTCCGTGGCGGACAGGTCGTTGTCGATGGTCTTCGGGACGCCGACGCAGGGGACCGCGTAGTCGTCGGAGAGCCGCGCCGCGACGCCGAGGGTGTCCTCGCCGCCGATGGCGATCAGCGCCTCGATCTCGTGCTTGGCGAGGTTCTCCCTGATCCGGCGGACACCGTCGTCCTGCTGGAAGGGGTTGGTCCGCGACGAGCCGAGGATCGTGCCGCCCCGGGGGAGAATGCCGCGCACCGCCTGGATGTCCAGCGGCAGCGTGTCGCCTTCGAGCGGCCCGCGCCAGCCGTCCCGGAAGCCGACGAAGTCATATCCGTACTCCTGGGTGCCCTTGCGGACGATGCCCCTGATCACCGCGTTCAGACCCGGGCAGTCGCCGCCACCGGTCAGTACTCCGACCCGCATCGCTGCAATCACCTATATCCCGTTTCATTGGCCGCGCACGGCCGTGGTCGATCCGACGCCGGTCACGCTAATGGTGACCTGCGTCACTCCGGGATGGGACAAATGGCGATTCCGGGGATTTTCCGGGGAGTTGCCGTGAGGTGTTCACCCGTACGAGCGGACCGCCTCGGGCCCCCGCCGGGAGACGGCCGTCATGCCTCGTCGAGGCCGCGCTCTATGGCATAGCGCACCAGCTCCACGCGGTTGTGCAACTGGAGCTTGCCGAGGGTGTTCTGGACGTGGTTCTGCACCGTGCGGTGCGAGATCACCAGGCGCTCGGCGATCTGCTTGTACGAGAGCCCCTTGGCCACCAGGCGCAGCACCTCGGTCTCACGCTCCGTCAGCTGCGGTGCGCCCGGCTCGTCCGCCGTCGCCGGGGCGGGCTCCGTCGCCAGCCTGCGGTACTCGCCGAGCACCAGGCCCGCCAGGCCCGGTGTGAACACCGCGTCCCCGGCGGCCGTGCGCCGCACCGCGTCCAGCAGCTCCTGCGTGCTCGCCGACTTCAGCAGATAGCCGGTCGCACCGGACTTGACCGCCTCCAGCACATCGGCGTGCTCACCGCTGGCGGACAGCACCAGCACCCGCAGCGCCGGATTGGCGGCGACCAGTTCCTTGCACACCCGCACGCCGGGCAGTCCCGGCAGATTCAGGTCCAGGACCAGGACCTCGGGCGAGGCGGCCTGCGCCCGGCGCACCGCCTGGAGGCCGTCGCCGGCCGTCGCCACCACGTCGAACCCGGCCTCCGACAGATCCCGTGCGACCGCGTCGCGCCACATCGGGTGGTCGTCGACCACCATGACCCGCAGGCCCGGCTGTTCGCGCACACTCATGCCTTCCCCCGCCTTCCGCCCCCGGGCGCCGCGCCCTTGGGGACCGTCAACTCCACTTCCGTACCCTGGCCGGGGACCGAGACCCACTCGGCGCTGCCGCCCAGGTCCCGCAGCCGGCCGCGGATCGACAGGGCCACCCCCAGCCGGCCCTCACGCTCGGCGTCCGCGAGCCGGCCCTCGGGGATGCCGGGGCCGTCGTCGCGGACCGTCACGATCACCGCGTGCGGTTCGTCCTCCACCAGGATCCACGCGTGGGCATCGGCCCCCGCGTGCACCCGTACATTGTCCAACGCGGCACTGACAGCGGCCGCGAGCTCCGCCGCCGCGGCCGCCGGCAGCTGGACCGGGGCGCCCGGCTCGGAGAAGGTGACACCGGCGCCGGCATGCGGCGCGAGCAGCGCCCGGACGTCGCAGGGCCCGTCGGCGGCCGGTGACGGTGCGCCCGCGGCGGGCCCGGCCGCCCGGTCCCCGCCGTCCGGCACGGGCGGCGCCCCCCGGCCCCCGTCGCCCGCGTACGGCACCGGCCGCGCGCCCCCGTGCCGCGCCGGCGGCACCAGCCCGCCGGCGACCAGGGTCCGCAGCGCGACCTCCTGCTCGCCCGCCATCCGGCCCAGTTCGGCCGCCTCGCCGCCGATCGCCGCACCGCGCCGCTGCACCATCGCCAGGACCTGCAGCACGCTGTCGTGGATGTCGCGGGCCAGCCGCTCGCGCTCGCGGGTGGCGGCCTCTATCTGCAGCGCCCTGGCGAGGGTGCGCTCACTGGCGCGCGCCACCTCGACGACATAGCCGATGGCGACGCTGGCCACCCACACCAGCACCACGTTGTGGACGGTGTCGCGGGCCAGCTCCTGGCGCTCGACGACATTGGCCAGCGCCACCGCAGTGGAGGCCGCCGCCGCCCAGCGCCAGCCGCCCTTGATCGCGAAGCCCAGGACGGCACCCGCCGTCCAGATGGAGGGCAGCGTCGGCGCACCATCCATGATGCGGGCGCGGCTGTCCACCAGCATGGTCAGCAGGATCCCGCCGACCGCGAAGCCGAGGTCGGCGATCAGGAAGCGCCGGGTGCAGCGCTCCGCGGAGGTCGTCCGCCGCCAGGTCAGCGCCATCCAGACGGTGAGCGCGCCCATGTAGGCAACGGCGCCCAGCGGATGCTCGTACCTGCGGTACGAGAGCGCCACCAGGCACAGGGTGTAGACGAGGGTGAGGATGCGGTAGCCGGTGAGCGCGCGCCACAGCGGGAGCTCGACGGACATCCGCACCACCTTGGGGTGCTTGCCGTGGCGCCTGGCGGCCATGGAGCCGTCCACCGTCCGTATGCCCGTTTCCGTCACTGCCGGCCCCCACCCCCCGCCGGGCGCGCCGCGCCCGGCCTCGGCTCTGTCCGTCTGCTCGGCCTATTCGGCGGCGGCCTTCTTGGCCTGCTCCGCCTCGGCCTTCTTCTTCGCCTCCGCGGCCTTCGCCGCCTCCGCGATCTGCCGCTTGGCGGCGGTCGCGTAGATGTCGACGTACTCCTGGCCCGACAGCTTCATGATCTCGTACATGACCTCGTCGGTGACCGACCGCAGGATGAAGCGGTCGCCCTCCATGCCCTGGTAGCGGGTGAAGTCCAGCGGCTTGCCGATACGGATGCCCGGCCGGATCATCTTCGGCACGATCTTGCCCGGAGGCTGCACCTTCTCGGTGTCGATCATCGCCACGGGGATGACCGGTGCGCCGGTGGCCAGCGCCACCCGGGCCAGGCCGCCGGGCTTGCCGCGGTAGAGCCGGCCGTCCGGGGAGCGGGTGCCCTCCGGGTAGATGCCGAACAGCTCACCGCGCTCCAGCACCTCGATGCCGCTCTTGATCGCCGCCTCGCCCGCGCCCCGGCCGCCCGAGCGGTCGACCGGCAGCTGGCCCACGCCCTTGAAGAACGCGGCGGTCAGCTTGCCCTTCACCCCAGGGGAGGTGAAGTACTCCGACTTGGCGATGAAGGTGACCTTGCGGTCGAGCACCGCGGGCAGGAAGAAGGAGTCCGAGAAGGACAGGTGGTTGCTCGCGAGGATCGCCGGACCCTCGGCGGGAATGTTCTCGATGCCTTCCACCCAGGGCCGGAAGGCAAGCTTCAGCGACCCGCCGATGGAAAACTTCATTGCGCCGTAGATCAACCGACTGCCTCCTGTGTGTGACGCAAAGACCTTAACCTGCCGCGGTGACGCGCTCTCCCCGGCCGGGCTCCGAAGGCGCTCGGCGGCCGGTGCACGCCCGCGTACGGGGCCCCCGGCGGCCCCCGAGCGCCGTCGGACACAGGCCCCACTCGTCTACCCGCTCGCGGTCACTTTGCGTACCCTGGGGTAACTCGCCAGGCCCCCTCATCGATCGGAGTCCCCCGGTGCCGCTCCTTCCCGGAGCCGAGCCGTTCCGCCGTGACGGCGGAGAGGTCGGCGTCCTTGTGTGCCACGGCTTCACCGGTTCGCCCCAGTCCGTACGCCCCTGGGCCGAATATCTGGCCGACCAGGGGCTGACCGTCGCCCTCCCGCTGCTGCCCGGTCACGGCACCCGGTGGCAGGACCTTCAGATCACGACCTGGCAGGACTGGTACGCCGAGGTCGACCGCGAGCTGCGCGCGCTGTCCGAGCAGTGCACCAAGGTGTTCGTCTGCGGCCTGTCCATGGGCGGCGCGCTGGCGCTGCGGCTGGCCGCCAAGCACGGCGCCGCGATCAGCGGGGTGGCCCTGGTCAACCCCGGCAACAAGGTCCATGACGCGGCTGCGCCGCTGCTGCCGGCGCTGCGCCACGTCGTACGCACCACGAAGGGGATCGCCAGCGACATCGCCAGGCCCGGCGTCGAGGAGGTCGGCTACGACCGCGTGCCGCTGCACGCCGCGCACTCGCTGCGCCGGTTCTTCCAGCAGGTCGACTCCGAACTCCCGCAGGTCACCCAGCCGTTGCTGGTGATGACCAGCCCGCAGGACCACGTCGTACCGCCGGTGGACTCCGAGCGGATCCTCGCCCGGGTGTCGTCGACGGACGTCCGCCAGACGCTGCTGGAGCGCAGCTACCACGTCGCCACGCTCGACCACGACGCGGAGCAGATCTGCCGGGACACCTTCGCCTTCATCTCCCGGCTCGCCCCGGAGGCGCGGAAGGACGCGGCGGACGTGACGGACGCGGCCCAGGAGGGGACGGCGGCCCGTGGCGGAGCGTAGCCCCCGCGACCCCCGGGACCCGCTGGACGAAGAGGCCGCCTGGGCCGAGATCGTGGCGGGCTACGGCGAGCAGCCGTCCTTCCCGGCGACGGACGACGGCAAGAACGACGACAAGAACGACGACGACAACGGTCAGCCCGCCGCGAACGCCACCACGGGAAAGGGCAAGGACGAGGGCGAGCGCCCGAGTCCCGGGAGCTTCGTGGTCTTCGCCCCGGGCGTCGGCCCGCGCGACTGGTCCGGTGCCGAACCCTCCGACGACGACTTCGACGAGAGTGACGAGGGCCACTTCACCCCGCCCGAGCCGCCCCCGCTGCCCAAGGCCGACGCCACCACCAAGTTCGCCTGGATCGCCGTGCTCGGCGGCCCGCTGCTCCTGATGGCCATGGTGCTCTTCCAGCAGCCCGTGACCTGGTGGATCACGGTCCTGGGCATCGGTGGCTTCGTGGGCGGCTTCGCCACGCTCGTGGCCCGGATGAAAAACGACGACGAGGACGACGATCATCTGCCGGGCGGCGGGGCGGTGGTCTGACGGCGGGGTCCCGGGCCGGGTCGGGGTCTCGCGAGGGGTGCCCTGGGATGGGGTCCCTTAGGGCGAAGGCGAACGGATCCCGTAGGGGACGCGAGGGCCCCCTGCGGGGCCACAACGGGTGCGGGACGGGAGGTATTCCCGACGGGCGCTAGCCGACAGGCGCCAGGACAGGCCCTAGCCGACCGCCGGCACCCGCAAGGCCGCCAGTACCGGCAGATGGTCCGAGGCGGCCAGCAGGTCGTCGGCCCGTACCCCGGGCAGACCGTGCGGCACCCCGCATCCCAGTACCTCGACGCCGTCGCTCACGAAGACGGCGTCGATCCGCTGGTGCGGTGCGCGGGGGGTGGAGGTGAACTCCCCGCCCCAGGGCCTGGCCGTCCAGGCGTCCGTGAGGGCGGCCGCCACCCGGCGGAAGCTGCGGCCCTCGGGGCGGTCGTTGAGGTCGCCGCCGGCGACCGTGTGCGGCACGCCGAGCGCCGCCACCTGCTCCAGGAGCAGCCCGGCCTGCTCGTAGCGTTCCCGGTCGGCGAGGCTGAGATGGCAGCTGAGGACGCCGAGCCGGGCGCGGCCGATGCGGACCACGGCGGTGGCGAAGCCGCGCTGGTGCAGCCCGGGGGTGCGGGGCAGCAGGATGTCCTCCGTGCGCTCCACATGGGCGCGGAGCGTGGAGAGGATCATCGGGCCGGCGGTCGTGGCGCCGCCGGTGACATGGACCAGGCCCGCCGAGCGGGCCAGCCGCTCGGCGGCCTTGCGCCAGCGGAAGAACCGCGGCGCCTCCTGGATCAGGACGAGATCGGGGGCGCAGGCCCGGATGACCCTGGCCAGCGCCGCCCGGTCGTCGCGCATCGAGCGGATGTTGTAGCTGAGCACACGGACGACCGCGGAGCCGCTGCCTTCCCGGGCCTCGGAAGCAGCGCCTTCCTCGGTACCGGACGCGGGGAGTGCGGTGTGCTCAGCCACCATCGGCGTCAGCCCTGGCGCGCCAGGTCGGCCGCGCCGACCAGTCCGGCCTTGCCGCCGAGCTGGGCGGCGAGCACCTGGGCGTGCGGCCGGTACTGGTTGCCGACCAGCCAGCGGCGGAAGGACTTGCGGATCGGTTCGAGGACCAGCTCGCCCTCGTCCGAGACGCCGCCACCGACGATGAAGGCCGAGGGGTCGAAGAGCGAGGCGAGGTCGGCCAGTCCGGCGCCGGCCCAGCGGGCCAGCTCGCGGAAGGAGTCGATGGCCACCGGGTCGCCCTGGCGGGCCGCCTCGCTGACGTGCCGGCCCTCGATGCCCTCGGACGTGCCGTCGCCGAGCGACAGCAGGATCTGGGCGTTCTCCGGGGTGGCGAAGGCGCGCTGGCGGGCGTAGCGCAGCAGGGCGCGGCCGGAGGCGTACTGCTCCCAGCAGCCCTGGCTGCCGCAGCCGCACAGCAGGCCGTCGGGCACGACCCGGATGTGGCCGAACTCGGCGGCGACGCCGAAGCGGCCGCGGCGCAGCTTGTTGCCGATGATGATGCCGCCGCCCAGGCCCGTGCCGAGCGTGATGCAGATGACGTCGCTGTGGCCCTGGCCGGCGCCGAACTTGTACTCGCCCCAGGCCGCGGCGTTGGCGTCGTTCTCGACGACGACGGGGAGGCCGACGCGCTGTTCGACCTTGTCCTTGAGCGGTTCGTGGCGCCAGTCGATGTTCGGTGCGAACAGGACCGTGGCCCGCTTCTCGTCGACATAGCCGGCGGCACCGATGCCGACCGCCTCGACGTGATGGCCGGCCCCTACCGTGCGGACCGCGTCCGCGATGGCTTCGGTCAGGGCGTCGGTGGCCTGCGGGGTCGGCACCTTGCACGTCTCAAGGATCGAGCCCTCTTCGTCGACCACGCCGGCCGCGATCTTCGTGCCGCCGATGTCGACGCCGATGGTGAGTCCCATGTGTCCCTCAGTTTTTCGCTCGAACCCCGCCAGGACCCACCGTACCGGAGCTGGGATCAGTCGAGATCGATTCGCTCGGTGCCGGTGGGGCCGTCGTCGTCGCGCGGATCGTCGTCGCGGCGGCCCTCGGGCCGGTCGTCGAGGTCGTCGCGGGTCCAGCGGCGCTCGCTGCCCGCGACGGCGGAGCGGTAGGCGGCCAGCAGCTCGGAGCCGGCCGCGGCGAGGTGGTCGAAGATGTCGGGGTTGCGCTCGATGACCGGCTCGACGGCGGCCTTGGCCTGCTTGAAGAGCTGGCTGACGGCGCTCTGTGCGGCGATCCCGCCGAGCGCGCCGGGCAGCTGGATGCCGGCGAGCTTGTCGGTCACCGCGTCGGCGAGCTTGCGCAGCTCCTCGGCCGCGCTGCCCGGCTGCGGGCCGTACGCGGCCCGGTGGCGGGCCCGCTCGGCCGCGAGGTCCTCGGCGCAGGCGGTCTCCCACGCGTCGGCATCGGGCTCGGCCTTGCGGTCGGCTGGGCGCTCGGTGGCATCGCTCATGATGAACTCCGTGGACTGCTGCGGCGAGGCGGTACGGCGAAGGGTGCGGGGGCGGCGCGCCGGGGCGGACCCTCCGGGACGACAGATACGTCAGGACGGGCACGTCGGGGCGGTGGCTCACCCTCGACGTTACCCGAACGGGCGTACCGGTTTCAGTCGCTCTTGGGCCACAGGTCCGGATCGGGGGTGAAGCGGATCTCCAGGACGCCGTCGCGCAGTCCGGCGCCCGAGACCGTGCAGCGGCGCAGCGCGGAGGGCAGCGTACGGATCCGGCGGAAGCGGCCGACGGTCACCACGATCTCGTCGCCGCGGCGGACCAGGCCCAGGCCCCGGCGCTCGGCGCCGGGCAGCGGGACCCGCCAGACCAGGATGCCGTCGGTGGCCAGGCGGTCGTCGACGGTCCACGGGTCGGTGCGGTGGTGCCCCTGGGCGGGCAGCGCCGCGCCCAGTTGGCCGGCCGGCCCGTCGATCAGCTCGTCGAGCTCCTCGACGCCCTGGGGGTCGCGCCCCAGGTGCGGCACCTCGTGGACGGGGACGTCGGGGAACTCCTCGCGCAGCGCCTTGAGGGCCGTCTGCTGGCTGCCGGAGAGCGCGGCGAGGAAGGGGTCGGCGGAGCCGGTGGGCAGCAGCCGGTTGACGACCACGCCGTCGGTGCGGCGGCCGTGCAGGGCGAGTCCGGCGCGGATGGTGCGCAGGTTGGCCGCGGCGACCGGGCCGGCCTCGGTGACCAGGCGTACGGACGTGCCGGGGTCGTCGATCGCCCGCTGGACGGCGGCGAGTTCGCTCTCCCAGCGCTCGGCGGCCTCGTACAGCTTCTGGGCCGGCATCGGGACGCCGGCGAGCTGGGCGAGCACCGGCCGCAGTGCGCGGGCCGCCTGGCGCTCGGGGGGCAGCAGGCGGCGCAGGTAGCGGCGTACCTGGTTCGGCAGGGCCAGCAGCCGGATCGTTTCGGCGGCCGAGGGCATGTCGGCGACGACGATGTCCCAGTCGTCCGAGGAGTGTGCGGCGCGCAGCGCGTGCAGCAGCGCGAAGTCCTCGGAGCCGGGGAGCTCGGTGAGTTCGTCCTCGTCGAGGGGGGACGCACCCAGGAGGTCGAGGGCGGCGCCGGCGCGCTCCTGGAAGGCGAGGAACTCCTGGCGGAAGCGGTCGCCGGGGTCGATCCGGCGCGCGTGCAGGCCGGGCGCTATCGGGGTGGGGGCGTCGGATCCGAGGGGGGTGCCCAGCACCGTTTCCGGCGCGCTGCTCTCCGTGGTGAGCAGCAGTGCCCGCGCGCCGCGGCGGGCGCCGGCCAGGGCGGTGGCGGCGGCGAGCGTGGTGCGCCCGGCGCCGCCGGGGCCGGTGACGAGGACGATGCGCACGCTCAGAGCTTCTTGGCCTCGTCGGCGGACCCGGCGGCGCGGACGCTCTCCACGCGCTCCTTCAGCCCGGCCAGTGCGCGGTCGATGATGACCTTCTCGGCCTTGCGCTTGATCATGCCGAGCATCGGGATCTTGACGTCGACGGTGAGCTGGTAGGTCACCTCGGTGCTCGCCCCGTCGTTCAGCGACGCGAGGCGGTAGGAGCCGTCGAGGGCTCGCAGCATCTGCGACTTGACCAGGGACCAGCTGACCTCGTCGGCGCCGGTCCAGGTGTAGGCGAGGGTGTGGTCGTCCTTGATCGCTCCGGCGTCCAGCAGCAGGCGCACCTGCGCCGCCCGCCCCTGGTCGTCCTTGGCGAGCACCTCTGCCTCTTTGACCTCGCCGGTCCACTCCGGGTAGCGGTCAAAGTCGGCGATCACTCCCATCACTTCGGCGGGTGCCGCCTCGATCGTGATGCTAGAGCTGGTGTGTTCGGCCATCGCCGTGACTCCTCCATGCCGATTCATGCCGGTCCGCCGACGCTCTGCCACGCGGTGTCCCCAACGCGGTGTCTCTGCTGCTGAAGGCTACCGCGCGGGGAATGGGCGGTGGACGCGGCCGGGCTCACCACTCCAGGACATAGGGGGTCCCGGTCGCATTGAAATGGCCGACATTGACGCATTCCGTGCCCCCGACACGGACCCTGCGGGCCAGCGGCTGGTGGACATGGCCGAAGAGGGAGTAGCGCGGCCGGGTGGTACGGATGGCGTGCAGCAGGGCCGCGCTGCCGCGCTCGAAGCGGCGGGCGACGGTGTCGTAGCAGAGCTCGGGCACATCCGGCGGGATATGGGTGCACAGCACGTCCACCTCGCCGACCGCCTCGATCTTGGCGGCGTACTCCTCGTCGCTGATCTCGTAGGGGGTCCGCATGGCCGTGGTCAGCCCGCCGCCGACGAAGCCGAAGACCCGGCCGCCGATCTCCACCCGCTGCCCGTCCAGGACGGTGGTGCCGGGTCCGGCGTACTCGGGCCACAGGCGCGGCATGTCGACGTTGCCGTAGGTGGCGTACGTGGGGGTCGGGAAGGCCGCGAAGAGTTCGGCGTACTGCCGTCGGACCGCGCCCTCGATGACCGACTCGCGGCTCGCGCCCGCGCGATCCAGCTCGCCCCACAGCCGCCGGCCCAGCTCACGCGCCTCGTCGAAGCGGCGGGCGGTGCGCAGCTCGATGAGCGCGTCGGCGTTCGCGACGCCGAAGAGGTCGGGGAAGATGCCGCGCGAGTGGTCGTCGTAATCGAGGAAGAGCACCAGGTCGCCGAGGCAGACCAGGGCGTCGGCACCGTCCCCGGCCGCCGCGAGGTCCTGGCTGTTGCCATGTACGTCACTGACCACATGCACACGCATGGCGTCACCCTAGATCGCCGACGCCGGCACCGGGAGGGCCCGCCCGGACAGTTGCCCTGGTCCGAGGTTACTTTCGGGTCACCGACCCGCTGGTCTAGTCTGCGCTGGACAGTCCCCGATAGGCGCGTCCGCAAGTTGTGACGCATGAAACATCTGGCCGTTCCCCCCTATCCCAAAAGCAATACCGATGGGTAACGTCCGGGCAGTCCGATCCCCCCTTGCATGATCATGGACCGCCTCCGGTGTACACACAGCGTCGTGGCGCCGGCGCTTTTGAGGAGCAGCAGTCTTGCGCGAGTTCAGCCTTCCGGCCCTGTACGAGGTCCCCGCGGACGGCAATCTGACGGATCTCATCCGCCGAAATGCCGCGCAGCACCCGGATGTTGCCGTCATGGGGCGCAAGGTGAACGGGGTGTGGCAGGACGTCACCGCCGCCACCTTCCTCGCCGAGGTCCGTGCCGCCGCCAAAGGTCTGATCGCGTCCGGCATCCAGGCCGGTGACCGGGTCGGCCTGATGTCGCGCACCCGCTACGAGTGGACGCTGCTGGACTTCGCCATCTGGAGCGCCGGCGCGATCACCGTCCCCGTGTACGAGACAAGCTCCGCCGAGCAGATCCAGTGGATCCTCGGCGACTCCGGCGCGGTGGCCTGCCTGGTGGAGACGCCCGACCACGAGGCGACCGTCGAGTCGGTCCGCGACCGGCTGCCCGAGCTGGCGAACATCTGGCAGATCGAGCGGGACGCGATCGCCCGGCTGCAGGCAGCCGGCGCCTCCCTGTCGGACGACGACGTGGACGCGCGCAGCGCCATCGCCGACGCCGACTCGCCCGCCACCATCGTCTACACCTCGGGCACCACCGGCCGCCCCAAGGGCTGTGTGCTCAGCCACCGCAGCTTCTTCGCCGAGTGCGGCAACGTGGTCGAGCGCCTGCGCCCGCTGTTCCGTACGGGCCACTCCTCCGTCCTGCTCTTCCTCCCCGTCGCGCACGTCTTCGGCCGCCTGGTGCAGGTCGCCTCCGTGATGGCCCCCATCAAGCTGGGCCACGCCCCCGACATCAAGCACCTCACCGACGACCTGGCCTCGTTCCGGCCGACGATGATCCTGGGCGTGCCGCGGGTCTTCGAGAAGGTCTACAACTCGGCGCGGGCCAAGGCGCAGGCCGACGGCAAGGGCAAGATCTTCGACAAGGCGGCGGACACGGCGATCGCCTACAGCCGCGCCCTGGACACGCCGGACGGCCCGGCGCTGGGCCTCAAGCTCAAGTACAAGCTCTTCGACCGGCTGGTCTACGGCAAGCTGCGGGCCGTCCTCGGCGGCCGCGCCACGCACGCCATCTCCGGCGGCGCGCCGCTCGGCGAGCGCCTCGGCCACTTCTACCGCGGCATCGGCTTCACCGCCCTGGAGGGCTACGGCCTGACGGAGTCCTGTGCGGCCACCGCCTTCAACCCCTGGGACCGCCAGAAGATCGGCACCGTCGGCCAGCCGCTGCCGGGTTCGGTCGTCCGCATCGCCGACGACGGCGAGGTCCTGCTGCACGGCGAGCACCTCTTCACCGAGTACTGGAACAACCCCTCGGCCACCGAAGAGGCGCTCTCCGACGGCTGGTTCCACACCGGCGACCTCGGCACCCTCGACGAGGACGGCTACCTCGCCATCACCGGCCGCAAGAAGGAGATACTGGTCACCGCGGGCGGCAAGAACGTCGCCCCGGCCGTGATCGAGGACCGCATCCGGGCCCACGCCCTGATCGCCGAGTGCATGGTCGTCGGCGACGGCCGCCCCTTCATCGGCGCGCTGGTCACCCTCGACGAGGAGTTCCTCCCCCGCTGGGCCGAGGAGCACGGCCACCGCGCCGACATCACGCCGACCGAGATCGCCGACGACCCCGAGCTGCTGGCCGCCGTCCAGCGCGCCGTCGACGACGGCAACGCGGCCGTCTCCAAGGCCGAGTCCGTCCGCAAGTTCCGTATCCTCCCGACCCAGTTCACGGAGGAGTCCGGCCATGTCACCCCGTCGCTGAAACTGAAGCGGAATGTTGTGGCGAAGGACTTTGCGGAGGAGATCGAGGCGATTTACCGCGGGTAGCGGCGCACGTTTTCGGCTGTCCCGCCGTGGGGGTTTCTGTGGGTTCGCCTGCGGCCCTTCCGCTGCGCTTTGCCTGGGCCGACGTTTTGGCTTGCTCGCCGTTGCGCCTGCGGCGGGCGTTGCCGCTGCGCGGGGCTGTTCGGCTGCCGGTGACGGTCCTCCGGGGCCTGGTGTGTGGACTGCTTCGCT
>NZ_JBSFYC010000095.1:0-22717 GCF_053595675.1 Streptomyces sp. NPDC002446
GGCCTGGTGTGTGGACGTAAAGCGAAGCAGTCCGGACACCCTGCCCCGGAGGACCGTCACCGGCACCCGAAAACGCCCCGCGCAGCGGCAACGCCCGCCGCAGGCGCAACGGCGAGAAACCACCACGGCGGGAAAGCCGAAAACGTCGGCCGCGGCAAAGCGCAGCGGAAGGGCAACGGCGACAAACCCCCATGGCGGGACAGCCGAAAACGTGAGGGACACTAGGGGTACCCCACCGTCACCGAGGAGACGCCCCCATGCCCCGCCTTGCACTCATGGCTCTCGCCGTCTGCGTCCTGGCCGTTGCCGCGGCCGTCGTCTCCTTCGCGGAGGGCAGTTTCCTCGGCATCGTGTGGGTGCTGCTGGCCGGCGTCTCCAGCAACATGGCGTGGTTCTACGTGCGCAAGGCGAAGCTGGAGCGGGCCCAGCAGGCCGAAGGGGCAGGTGCCTGACGACGTCAGGCACCTGGTAGCAGCGGCGGCTCGCCCTGCCAGAAGCGGAAGTACTCCTGGCCGAAGTACGTGTCCAGCTGCGAGACGCCGAGGCCGCGCAGGATCGTGTCCACGAGGGCGAAGAACACCTGGTTGACCTCCGGCACCCACAGCAGCCCGAAGACCGCCAGCAGCCCGAACGGCGCGAACGGCTCCACCTGCCGCCGCAGCTTCCGCGGCAGCCACGGCTCGATCACGCCGTAGCCGTCGAGGCCGGGCACCGGTACGAAGTTCAAGATCGCGGCGGTCACCTGGAGCAGCGCGAGGAACGCCAGCGCGAAACGGAACGTGGTGGGCACGCCCGCCAGCCCGCCCAGCCAGAACGGCGCCGTGCACACCGCCGCGAACAGGATGTTCGTCAGCGGTCCGGCGGCCGAGATCAGGCTGTGCCGCCAGCGCCCCCGGATACGGGCGCGCTCGATGAACACCGCGCCGCCCGGCAGCCCGATCCCGCCCATGATCACGAAGACCACCGGCAGCACGATGCTCAGCAGCGCGTGGGTGTACTTGAGCGGGTTCAGCGTCAGATAGCCCTTGGCCTCGACCGAGATGTCGCCGCTGTGCAGGGCGGTGCGGGCGTGCGCGTACTCGTGCAGGCACAGCGAGACCACCCAGCCGGACACCACGAACAAGAAGACCGCGAAGCCGGTGCTCGCAGCGAGCGTGCCGGTCCACACGGCCCATCCCGACACCGCCAGGACGGCGGCGAGCGCCAGGAAGACCGGGCTGATGCGGCGGTCGGCGCGCCGGAGTGCTGTGGTCATGGTGCGGGCTCCCGGGAGTCGCGTGAGGGACAGCCATGACCGTAACCGCGCCGGGGCTGCCGGCGCACGGGTCCCCCCGGATCGGCTTCGCTTCTCCGGCCCCTCCCCGGGCCGCCGCCGGGGAAAGCGGAACTCGGTGGCGGCCGGGTGCCGGTGTTGAACGACAATGGCCGGGTGCGCTACGGAATTCTCGGCACCACCCAGGCCGGCCGGGCCGACGGCACCCCCGTCGCCCTCGGCGGCGCACGCCTGCGCGCGCTGCTCGCCGCCCTCGCGCTGCGCCCCGGCCGCGCACTCTCCCCGGACGTACTGATCGCCGAGGTCTGGGGCGCCGACCCGCCCGCCGACCCGGCCGGTGCGCTGCAGGCGCTGGTCGGCCGGCTGCGCCGGGTCCTGGGCCGGGCCGCCGTCGCCTCGGTCGACGGCGGCTACCTGCTGTGCGCCGAGCCCGACGCCGTCGATCTGCACCGCTTCGAACGGCTCACCGCGGACGGCGGGCGGGCGCTCGCCGAGGCTGACCCGGAGCGGGCCGCCTTACTGCTCGACGAGGCGCTGGCGCTGTGGCGCGGACCGGCCCTCGCCGACCTTCCGGACGCCGGTGCGGAGGCGGCCCGCGCCGAGAACCGCCGCCTGGACGCCCAGCGCACCCGTCTCGCCGCCGACCTCGCCCTCGGCCGTGCCGACCGGGCGCTGCCCGCCCTCCAGGCGCTGTGCCGCGACCACCCCCTCGACGAGCCCCTCCAGGCCCTGCGGCTGCGGGCGCTGCGTGCGGCGGGCCGTACGGCGCAGGCGCTGGCGGCGTACGAGGAGATACGCACCGGCCTCGCCGACCGCCTGGGCGCCGACCCGGGCCCGGAGCTGCGCGCCCTGCACGCGGAGCTGCTCGCCCCGGGACCGGAACCGGCCGCGGCCGCGGATGCCGCCCCCGTCGCGGACCAGGTGAACGGCGTCCCCGCCCGGCCCGGCAACCTGCGGGCCCGGCTCACCTCCTTCGTCGGCCGGGAGGCCGATCTGGCGTCGATACGGGCCGATCTGGCCGAGCACCGGCTGGTGACGCTGCTCGGCCCCGGCGGGGCCGGCAAGACCCGGCTGTCGCAGGAGGGCGCCGAGGCCGCCGCGGCCGCGCTGCCGCATGCCTGGCCACACGGCGTCTGGCTGGCGGAGCTGGCGCCGGTGGACGATCCGCAGACCGTGCCGGAGGCGGTGCTGACCGCGCTCGGCGCCCGCGAGACCGTGGTGCGCGGCACCTCCGCCGAGGGGCTGCGCGCCGCCACCGACCCCACCGCCCTGGACCCGCTCGCCCAGCTCGCCGAGCACTGTGCCGGCCGCCGGATGCTGCTCCTCCTCGACAACTGCGAGCATGTGATCGGTGCCGCCGCCGAGCTCGCCGAGCGGCTGCTGGCCGACTGCCCCGGTGTGACGGTGCTGGCCACCAGCCGCGAGCCGCTGGCCGTACCGGGCGAGGTGCTGCGGCCGGTCGGCCCGCTGCCCGACCCGGTCGCGCTGCGGCTGCTCGCCGACCGCGGGGCCGCCGCCCGCCCCGGCTTCCGTGTCGAGGACGACCCGTCGGCCTGCGCCGAGATCTGCCGCCGGCTCGACGGGCTGCCGCTGGCCGTCGAGCTCGCCGCCGCCCGGCTGCGGCTGCTCTCGCCGCGGCAGCTGGCCGACCGGCTCGATGACCGCTTCCGGCTGCTGACCAGCGGCAGCCGCACCGTACTGCCCCGGCAGCAGACGCTGCGCGCGGTGGTGGACTGGTCCTGGGACCTGACCGACGAGCCCGAGCGGGCGGTGCTGCGCCGGCTGTCCGTCTTCGCCGGCGGCTGCGATCTGGCCGCGGCGGAGGCGGTGTGCGCGGGCGACGGTGTCGAGGGCTACGAGGTGGCCGGGCTGCTCGGCTCGCTGATCGACAAGTCGCTGGTGGTGGCGGCGCCCGTCAGCCAGGGGCGCGGCGTCGGCAGTTCCGGTGGAGCCGGCAGCGGGGAGATGCGCTACCGGCTGCTGGAGACGGTGGCGGAGTACGCCGGTGAGCGGCTGGACGAGGCGGGGGAGCGGGCCGGGGCCGAGCGTCGGCACCTCGTCGCGTACCGCGAACTGGCCCGTACCGGCGATCCGTTGCTGCGCGGGCCCGGCCAGCGTCCCTGTATGGAGCGGCTGGAGCTGGAGCACGACAATCTGCGCACCGCGCTGCGCCGCGCCGTCGCGGCCGGCGACGAGCACGAGGCGCTGTGCCTGGTGCTGTCCCTGCACTGGTTCTGGTCGCTGCGCGATCACCGCTCCGACGCCCGCCACTGGGCCGCCGCGGCCGCCGCGCTCGGCCCCAACCCCTTTCTGAAGCCCGTCGAACCCGCCCCCGAGCTGCATGAACGCCCCATCGACCGGCCGCCGCCGATGGCTCCCGAGCAGCTGACGGAGGCCCGCCGCGAGGTCCGCCTGGTCGCGCTGGCCAGCCTGGACAGCGACATCCAGGCGCTGCGCGACCCGGCGATGCAGGAGGAGCTGGACGGCGTGCTCGCCGCCTACCGCGCCGGCCTGCCGCAGACCTGCCGGGTGCCCGGTGCGATGTGGCACTACGCGGTGCTGCTGACCGGGCAGTTCAACGAGCTGGCGGAGCTCGTCGACGCCTCGGTGCGGGCCTGTCGCGGCTTCGGGTTCGACTGGGAGCTGGCGTACGTCCTGCAGCTCCGCGCCAAGATCTTCAACGACCGGCCGGGCGGACTGCCCCGGGCGGCCCGCGACGCCGACGAGGCGCTGCGGATCTTCCTGCGGACCGGCGACGCCTGGGGCGCGGCCGAGGCGCTGTCGGGGCGGGGCGAGACCCATGAGAAGCGCGGTGCGTACGGGGCCGCGGCGGACGACTACCGGGCGGCGATGGTGCACGCCGAGGAGCTGGGCGCGCACGGCCAGACGCTGCTGCTGCGCTGCCGGCTGGGCGCCGTACTCATCGAGGACGGCCAGGGGGAGGTCGGCGAGCGGATGCTGCGCGAGGTGCTGGCCGAGGCCGCGAAGGGCAACAGCGGCCGGGACACCGAGCCGTTCGCGCGGCTGACGCTGGCCATGCGGCTGACGACGACGGGCCGCTTCCCGGAGGCGCGCAGCGAACTGCTCAAGGTGCAGGAGGTGTTCACACCGCGTGCCCCGGACATGTTCGTCGGGCTGCTGGAGGCGTCGCTGATCTCACTGGATCTGGAGGAGGGGTGCACCGCGGCGGAGCTGCTGCCGCGGTTCCGGAAGGCCCTGGCGACGATGCAGGACTCCCTGACGCAGATGGTCGCCCCCGATATGCCCGTCGTCCATCTCCTCACCGGTGCACGGGTGTTGATGGCCGTACACGGCGACCGGGCGGCTCGGGACGCGGCGCGCCTGGTGGGGGCGTACGACGCGCTGCGGGTCACCGGCAACGTCCCGATGCTGGTCATCCGCGACGAGCGGAGCCGGGCCGAGACGGCGGCGCGGGCGGTGCTGGGCGATGCCGCCTACGAAGACGCCTACGCCGAAGGCGGTGGCCTCTCCCTCGAAGAGGCCACCGCCCTCATCTGACGCGAGCCGGGCGAAGGCCGTCCCGGAGGGAAGCCCCCTCCGGGACGCGCGTCAGGTCTTCTTGCGGAACTTCGCGACCGCCAGCGGCATCGTGACGGCCGTGATGGCGACCGCCCAGCCGAGGGTGACCAGTGTCGGGTGCGCCACCGCGCCGTGGCCGTTGATCAGCGCGCGGGCCGCGTCCGCCAGGTTGGAGAGCGGGTTGACCTTCGTGAAGCCCTCCAGCCAGGCGGGCATCGAGGTCGGCGGAGCGAAGATCGACGAGCCGAACTGCAGCGGCATCAGGACGAGCATCGCCATGCCCTGCACCGCCTGCGGGGTCTTCACGGCGAGCCCCAGCAGGATGAAGATCCACATCAGCGCCGCGCCGAAGGCCATGGACAGCGCGACCGCGCCGAGCAGCTGCAGGACGCCGCCGCCCACTTCGAGGCCCAGCAGGAAGCCCATGCCGAGCAGGATCGCGGTGGCGATCAGCATCCGGCCGAGTTCGACGACGATCTTGGCTATCAGGACCGAGGACCGGGCGATGGGCATCGTCCGGAAGCGGTCCATGACGCCCTTGCGGAAGTCCTCGTTGACGCCCGTGCCCACCGCCATGGCGATGTTCATGCCCATCATGGCCATCATGCCGGGCACCAGATACTGGACGTAGTCGTGCTGGTTGCCCTTGCCGGCGATCGCGCCGCCGAAGACGTACACGAACAGCAGGATGAAGATGATCGGCATCAGCAGGACGTCGAACATCGACTCCGGATCCTGCTTGATCTGAAGGGCGTTGCGCCGCACCAGCGCGCCGATGTGCCGCAGATTGGCGCGCAGGCCGATCCGCCCCTCGTCGGCGCCGGGTTTGGCCAGGGGTGCCGTCATCATGGCGGCCGTCATGCCGATACCTCCGCGTACTGCTGGTCCATGTCGTGCCCGGCCGTCCCGGCGTCCGCGGACTCCGAGGTCTTCTGGCCCGTGATGGCCAGGAACACCTCGTCCAGGCTGGGCAGATGGGTGGATATCCCGGCGAGCGCGAAGCCGCGCTGCCCGAGCACGCCGACCACCGCGGTCAGCTGCTCGTCGCTGATGATCGGGACGTTGACCACACCCCCGTCGTGGTCAGCGGTGGCGCCCCCGATGCCGTCCAGACCGGCCGCCGCGATGGCGCCGGCCATCCGGTCCAGCTCGCCCGGGTCCGCCGGCCGGACCTGCAGCGTCCGCCCGCCGACCTTCGCCTTCAGCTCGTCGACCCGGCCCTCGGCGATCACCCGGCCGCGGTCGATGACCGTCAGCTCGTTCGCCAACTGCTCGGCCTCTTCCATGTACTGGGTCGTCAGCAGCACCGTCGCGCCCTCGCGGACCATCCGCTGGACCTCCTCCCACACCTCGTTGCGGGTGCGGGGGTCCAGGCCGGTGGTCGGCTCGTCCAGATAGAGCACGGCCGGACGGCCGATCATCGAGGCGGCGAGGTCGAGCCGGCGGCGCATACCGCCGGAGTACTTGCCGGCGGGCCGTTTGGCGGCGTCGGTCAGCGAGAACCGCTCCAGCATCTCGTCCGCACGGCGGCGGGCGTCCTTGCGGGACAGATCGAGCAGCCGCCCGATCATGTAGAGGTTCTCCCAGCCGGAGAGCTTCTCGTCGACCGAGGCGTACTGCCCGGTCAGGCCTATCGTGCGGCGCAGCGCGCGGGGCTGGCGCACCACGTCGAAGCCGGCCACGACGGCGCTGCCGGCGTCCGGCACCAGGAGGGTGGACAGGCAGCGTACGAGCGTCGTCTTGCCGGCGCCGTTGGGCCCGAGCACGCCGAGCACCGTGCCTTCCTTCACGTCCAGGTCCACCCCGTCGACGGCCTTGACCTCGCCGAAGTGCTTGACCAGACCGCGCACCTCCACGGCGTTGCCGCCCCTGGTGGATATCGTCTGTCGCGTCATGTCCCCAAAGATGCCAGCCGCCACCGACAACGCACCGACAGTGCGCCGACAGCCGCCGACAGACGGGGAACGGCGGCCGGAACGAGATGTTCCGACCGCCGTGAGGCTCGTTTGGGCCGTGCCGCCCGGTCAGTGGAAGGTGTGCTCCTCGGCGGGGAACGTGCCCCCGACGACCTCCTCGGCGAACGCCTTCGCCGCCCCGCCGAGCAGCTCCCGCATCTGGAGGTACTGCTTGACGAACTTCGGTACCCGGCCCGCGGTCATGCCGGCCATGTCGGTCCACACCAGCACCTGCGCATCGCAGTCCAGGCCCGCGCCGATGCCGACGGTCGGGATGTGCAGCGAGCGGGTCGCCTCGGCGGCGAGCTCGGCCGGGACGGCCTCCAGGACGACCGCGAACGCCCCGGCGTCCTGCACCGCCTTGGCGTCGCGCAGCAACTGCTGGGCGGCCTCCTCGCCGCGGCCCTGCACCGGGTAGCCGCCGTAGGCGTTGACCGACTGCGGGGTCAGCCCGACGTGCGCCATGACCGGGATGCCGGACGAGACCAGCAGCTCCACCTGCTCGGCGGAGCGCTCACCGCCCTCCAGCTTGACGGCGCCGACGCCCGCTTCCTTCACCAGCCGGGTGGCGCTGCGCAGCGCCTGGACCGGCCCTTCCTGGTACGAGCCGAACGGCAGGTCGCCGACGACGAGGCTGCGCTTGGTGCCCCGGACCACCGCCGCGGACAGGAGGGTGATCTCGTCCATCGTGACCGGCACGGTGGACTCGTAGCCGAGGTGGCAGTTGCCCATCGAGTCGCCGACGAGCAGGACGGGGATCCCGGCCTCGTCGAAGACGGACGCGGTCATCGCGTCGTAGGCGGTGAGCATCGGCCACTTCTCGCCGCGCTCCTTGGCGGCGGCGATGTCGCGCACGGTGATCCGGCGCGAGCCGGTGCCCCCGTACAGCGACTTGTTGTGCTCCGAAGCGGGCTTCGCGGCGGACCCGGCCGTGGCCCCGGCGGCCGGCTTCGGGGCAGGCGAAAGCTGCGTCATGGTGACGGCTCCTGTTCGTCATCTCGAGGCACCCTGACGGTGTCCCCGGACTCCCCTCCATGCTGGCACGGCCCCCGCACAAAGGAAAAGGGAGGGGAGCGGCCGGCTCCCGGCACCGGTCCGGGCGGCTCTCCGCTCCCCGCTTTTTCGATACGGAACGGACCCGTATCGAAAAAGCGCTATGGTGTCGCCATGGCCACCTCATCCACTCCGCCCGCCCCACCGGGCGAACCGCCCGCCCGGCAGGTCCCCGACCACATCCACCGCCGCCGGTGGGCGATCCTGTGCACGCTGATGCTCAGCCTGCTGATCGTGGTGCTGGACAACTCCATCCTCAACGTCGCCATGAAGACGATCGCCACACCGTCCCCCACCGGCCTGGGCGCCACCCAGAGCGAGCTGGAGTGGGCGATCAACTCCTACACGCTGGTCTTCGCCGGGCTGCTGTTCACCGCCGGCCTGCTCGGTGACCGCATCGGCCGCAAGAAGGTGCTCCTCTTCGGCCTGCTGGTCTTCGGCACCGGCTCGGTACTCGCCGCCGTCGCCGCCTCGCCCGCCCAGCTGGTCGCCTTCCGTGCCGTGATGGGCCTGGGCGGCGCCTTCGTCATGCCGGCCACCCTCGCCATCCTGATGAACGTCTTCGAGCGCGAGGAGCAGCCCCGGGCGATCGGCGTCTGGGCCGGCGGCGTGGGCCTGGCCATCGCCATCGGCCCGATCGCCGGCGGCCTGCTGCTCGACCACTTCTGGTGGGGCTCGGTCTTCCTCGTCAACGTCCCCATCGTGCTGCTCGCGCTGGTCGCGATGCTGATCCTGGTGCCCGACTCCAAGGACCCCAGCCCCGGCCGGCTGGACCCGGCCGGAGTGCTGCTGTCCGTCGTCGGCCTGGTCCTGTTGATCTACGGGATCATCAAGGGCGGCCAGCTCGCCGACTTCACCGACCCGCAGGTGCTCGGCACGATCGCCGCCGGCCTCGCCGTGCTGGCCGTGTTCGTACTGCACCAGAAGCGCAGCGACCATCCGTCCATCGACATCGGCTACTTCCGCAAGCCCGCGTTCTCGGCCGCCATCGCCGCCGTCGCCCTGGTCTTCTTCGCGCTGATGGGCGTCACGTTCTTCATTGTCTTCTACGTCCAGAGCGTGCGCGGCTACACCCCGCTCCAGGCGGGCCTGCTGATCCTCCCGCTGGCCGCGGCCCAGCTGATCTTCGCGCCGCGGGCCCGGCTCGCCGTGGACCGCTTCGGCGCCCGCGCGGTGTGCACCGTCAGCATGTTCGTGGTGGCCGGCGCCATGGCGGGCCTGCTCCTGCTGGACACCGGCACCCCGATCTGGGTCATGGAGGTGCTGTTCTTCCTCCAGGGCGCCGGCATGGCGCACATCATGCCGCCGGTCACCGTCGCGGTCATGCAGTCGCTGCCGCGCGAGAAGGCCGGCTCCGGGTCGGCGCTCAACAACGTCTTCCGGCAGGTCGGCGGCACCCTCGGCGTCGCCGTCCTCGGCTCGCTGCTGTCCACGACCTACCGCGACGGCATCCAGGGCGAGCTCGACGCGCTGCCCGGTGTACCGGCCGGCGCCCGGCACGCGGCCGGTGAGTCCATCGAGGCCACCCTCGGCCTCGCGGAGCGGCTGGGCCCGGCGGGCCGGCCGCTCGTCGACTCCGCCAAGGACGCCTTCATCCACGCCATACACGTCACCGCCCTCGGCTCGGCCGCGGTCCTTGTGGTCGGAGGCCTGATCGTGCTGGCGTTCCTGCCGGGCAAAATGGGAGCGGCGCCGCAGTCGGCGGAGCCGCAGGACGAGCGGAAGGCGGGCGCAGCGCGATGAGCCGGGCGGCGGACTCCGAGGCGACGGCGGCCGGGGCGGGGCCGGGGCCCAGGGCCCCCGGGCGCCGCGGCCGGCCGCGCAGCGCCGCGGCCGACGACGCCATCATCGAGGCGGTGCTGCGTCTGATCGAAGACGGCGTCTCCATAGGCGACTTGTCCATGGAGCGCATCGCCCGCGAGGCCGGCGTCGGCAAGGCCACGGTCTACCGCCGCTGGCCCGGCAAGAGCGCCCTGATGCTCGACGTCATGCGCTCCCTGGACGCCCAGAGCCCTCAGCTGGAGGGCGACTCGGTACGTGACGACCTGGTCCGCCTGCTGGAGTTCCTGCGCCGCCGGGGGCTGGCCAAGCGCAGCTCCGCGCTGATGCGCACCGTCGTCAGCCATGTCCAGGCCCAGCCCGAGCTGTGGGCCGAGTACCACGACACGGTCGTACGGGCCCGCCATGAGGCGCTGCTCGGCGTGCTGCGCCGCGGCGTGGCCAACGGCGAGATCCGCACCGACCGCGACCTGGAGACCATCGCCGACCTCTTCGTCGGCCCGATGCTGGCCCGCGCCATCCTCCACGAGTGGAAGGAACTGCCCGAGGGGCTCGCCGAGGACATCGTCGACATGGTCCTGGAGGGCGTACGGCCCGCCCCCCGGGCGGCGGCGGGCTGACGCGGGCCGGCGCTCCATATGACCGGACCATGCCCGTTCTGTCACAGCGGCTGTCACGAACGCGCACGCCGGAACCCCGACCTGCCGCCGTCCCGTCCTCCCTTGCGAGAAGGCGCACCCACGGATCCGCCACGGATCTAAGAAAGTGCATTACGGCGATCGCCTAGGGTCGGTGACCACAGGCGAGGCGCACCGGAGCAAGGCAGTGAGGACAGCTACATGGCGCAGGCATACATGACGGAGCCGGGACAGGGACAGGGTCCCGAGCGGGCCGGTTCCCGGGCCGAACGCCTGCGGAACTGGTGGCGTCCGGAAGGGATGTGGCGGCGCGGCATCGTCCTCGCGCTGCTCGCCGTCGTCCTCGGCCTGCTGATGATCCTGCACGCCCGGATCCCCAACACCGTGGGAAACCTGGGCAGTCTGCTGGAGACGTTCCTGCCGTGGCTGGGCCTGTGCATCCCGCTGCTGCTGCTCGCCGCGGTCCTGCGCCGCTCCATGACGGCGCTGATCGCCCTCGTCCTGCCGGTCTTCGCCTGGTTCAACCTCTTCGGCGGCCAGATCACCGACAAGGCCGCCGCCGGCGGCAACCTCACCGTCGTCACCCACAACGTCGACGCCGACAACCCCGACCCCGCGGCCACCGCCAGGGACATCGTGGCGTCGAACGCCGATGTGGTGGCCCTGGAGGAGCTGACCGGCGACGCGCTGCCCACCTACCGCCAGGGGCTGGCGAAGGCGTACCCCTACCACACGGTGCAGGGCACCGTCGGCCTGTGGAGCAAGCGCCCGCTGTCCGACGCCGGGCCGGTGGACATCAAGATGGGCTGGACCCGCGCGCTGCGCGCCACGGTCACCGCCGCCGACGGCCAGCAGTTCGCCGTCTACGTCGCACATCTGCCGTCGGTACGGGTCAAGGTCGAGGCGGGCTTCACCGCGGGCCAGCGCGACGGCAGCGCCGAGGCGCTGGGCGAGGCGATCGCCGCCGACCCGGTCAAGAAGATCATGCTGCTCGGCGACCTCAACGGCACGATGAACGACCGCTCGCTCGCCCCGGTCACCTCCCAGATGCGCTCCGCCCAGGGCGCGGCCGGCGACGGCTTCGGCTTCAGCTGGCCGGCGGGGTTCCCGATGGCCCGGATCGACCAGATCATGATGAAGGGCATGGACCCGGTCAAGGCCTGGGTCATGCCGTCGACCGGCAGCGACCATCTGCCCGTCGCGGCCTCCGTCAAGATCTGACGGGCATCCAAGATCTGACGGGCATCCAAGATCTGACGGGCATCCAAGATCTGACCGGCATCGCGTCAAGGTCTGAACAGCCGCCCAGTCGCGTCACGGAATATCCCCCTTCCCGGCCTCGTTGTGGCCCTGCAAGGGGGCCCGTCTCCCCTTACGGGATCTGTTCGCCCGCCCCCTAGTGGCCGGGCAGCGACCGGGCAGCGGCCAGGCAGCAGACCGGCGAACCGACGTGTGCCCGTAACGCCCCGTTCCCGTGGCGGAATACTGCGCCTGCGAGACTTTGTTCCGTAAGAGAACTTAGTGTGTCCTCTTCACCCCTTCACACACCCCCTTACGGAACGTCCCGAAAGGCTCGGTCTTCCATGCCCTTGGCTCTGCTCGCGCTTGCGATCTCGGCCTTCGGAATCGGTACCACGGAATTCGTGATGATGGGCCTGCTGCCCAACGTCGCGGACGATCTGGGCACGTCCGTGCCCACCGCCGGCTACCTCGTCTCCGCCTACGCCCTCGGCGTGGTCATCGGCGCACCGCTGCTGACCGCCCTCGGCTCCCGTGTCCCGCGCAAGCGGATGCTGGTCCTCCTGATGGCGGTCTTCACGGTCGGCAACCTCGCCTCCGCCCTGGCCCCGGGCTTCGGCCTGCTGATCGCCGGCCGGCTGCTGGCCGGCCTTCCGCACGGCGCGTTCTTCGGCGTCGGCGCGGTGGTCGCCGCCCGGCTGGTGCGCGAGGGCCGCCAGGCGCGTGCGGTCGCCACCATGTTCCTCGGCCTGACCATCGCCAACATCGTCGGCGTGCCCGCCGCCACCCTCCTCGGGCAGCAGTTCGGCTGGCGCGCCACCTTCCTGATCGTGGCCGGCATCGGCCTGGTCGCCATGGCCTGCCTGGCCCGGCTGATCCCGCCGCTGCCCGCCGAGGAACGCACCGGCCTGGCCCGCGAGCTGCGCGCACTGTGCGGCGGCCAGGTGCTGCTCGGCCTGGTGACCACGGTCTTCGGCTTCGCCGGCATCTTCGCGGTCTACAGCTACCTGGCCTCGATGATGACCGAGGTCACCGGCTTCGCCGAGGGCTCGGTCCCGCTCGTCCTCGCGCTCTTCGGCATCGGCATGACCCTCGGCGCCCTCGCCGCGGGCCCGCTCACCGACCGCGCGTTGCGCCCGACCCTGTACGGCTCGCTCGCCGCCCTGGCCCTCGTACTGACCGCGTTCCACTTCACCGCCCAGGTCAAGTGGGCCGCCCTGGTCACCGTCGTCCTGATCGGCGCGGTCGGCTTCCTGACCACCACCCCGCTGCAGATGCTGGTCATGAACAAGGCCCAGCAGGCCCCGACGCTGGCCGCCGCCTCCAACCAGTCGGCCTTCAACCTCGCCAACGCCGGCGGCGCCTGGGTCGGGGGCCTCGCCCTGGCGGCCGGCTGGGGCTGGACGTCCCCGACGCTGGTCGGCGCGGTCCTGGCCGCCCTCGGCCTGGCCGTCGCCGTCGTGGCCGGTCTGCTGGACCGCGGTGCGCGGGACGGCTCGCGCGTCGTGGCGCGCGGCCGGGAGGCGGAGGCGGCCGCGAAGGCCGACACCGCCGCGGGGTGAGCCCCCGTCAGCTCCCCTCCCGCCAGTGGTTGGTGATCGGCAGGCGCCGGTCCTTGCCGAAGCCCTTGGCGGAGATCTTGGGGCCGGGCGGGTACTGGCGGCGCTTGTACTCGGCGTGGTCGACCATCCGCAGGACGCGGGTGACCAGGGGCTCGTCGAAGCCCCGGGCGATGATCTCCTCGCGGCCGAGGTCGCGGTCGACGTAGAGCTCCAGGATGCGGTCGAGGATGTCGTAGTCGGGCAGCGAGTCGGTGTCGACCTGGCCGGGGCGAAGCTCCGCGCTCGGCGGCTTGGTGAGGGTGTTCTCCGGGATCGGCGGGGTTTGGCCGCGGTCGGCGGCGGCCTGGTTGCGCCAGCGCGCGAGCTGGTAGACGACGGACTTGTAGACGTCCTTGATGGGGCCGTAGCCGCCCACCGAGTCGCCGTAGAGCGTCGAATAGCCGCAGGCCAGCTCGGACTTGTTGCCGGGGGCGAGGACCAGGTGGCCCTCCTGGTTGGAGATGGCCATCAGGGTCGTACCGCGCAGGCGCGACTGGAGGTTCTCCTCGGCGAGGCCGGTCAGGGAGAGGGACTCCATGTACGCGTCGAACATCGGGCCGATCGGGACCGTACGGAAGGACAGGCCCGTGCGGCGGGCGAGTTCGGCGGCGTCGCTCAGGGAGTGGTCGGAGGAGTAGCGGGAGGGCATCGCCACCGCGTGGACATGGGCGGCGCCCAGCGCGTCGCAGGCGAGCGCGGCGACCAGGGCCGAGTCGATCCCGCCGGAGAGGCCGAGCACGACGCTGGTGAAGCCGTTCTTGGCGACGTAGGCGCGCAGGCCGACGACGAGCGCGGTGTAGATCTCCTCCAGGTCGCCGAGGCGCTCGGCCTGCCCGCCGAGGGTTTCGGCGGGGTAGGGCGGCAGCGGCTCGGCGGAGAGGGTGAGGTGGTCGACGCGCAGGCCGTCGTCCAGGACGCCGGACGGCGGCTGCGGTGCCGCGGCGGGCAGGTCGAGGTCGACCAGCACACAGCCCTCCGCGAACTGCGGCGCCCGCGCGATCACCCCGCCGTCCTTGTCGACGACGATCGAGTCGCCGTCGAAGACCAGCTCGTCCTGGCCGCCGATCATCGCGAGATAGGCCGTGGTGCAGCCGGCCTCCTGGGCGCGCTTGCGGACCAGCTCCAGGCGGGTGTCGTCCTTGTCCCGCTCGTACGGCGAGGCGTTGACGGACACCAGCAGCCCGGCGCCCGCGCTGCGGGCGGCCGGGACCCGGCCGCCGTCCTGCCACAGGTCCTCGCAGATGGCGAGCGCGACATCGACGCCGTGCACCCGTACGACGGGCAGCGTGTCGCCGGGGACGAAGTAGCGGAACTCGTCGAAGACGCCGTAGTTGGGCAGGTGGTGCTTGGCGAAGCTGAGCGCCACCTCGCCGTCGTGGAGCACGGCGGCGGCGTTCTGGGGCGCGCCGGCCGGGCGTCCGTAGCGCGGCCCGGCCTGCTCGCCGCGGTCGAGGTAGCCGACGATGACGGCCAGGCCGCCCAGGCCCTCGTCGGCCAGCCGCCGGGCCAGCGCCCGCAGTGCGGTGCGGCTCGCCTCGACGAACGACGGGCGCAGCGCGAGGTCCTCGACGGGGTAGCCGGTCAGCGCCATCTCGGGGAACGCGACGAGGTGTGCGCCCTGGCCGGCGGCGTGCCGGGTCCAGTGCACGATCGTCTCGGCGTTCTGGGCGAGATCGCCGACACAGGAATCGATCTGATTGAGGGCGAGACGAAGTTGAGGCACCCGCCCAGTGTAATCGTCTTTCTGACGCAATGGGGGTGTGTCGGCTCCGCTCCGGGCCTGGGGGAGGGGGCCCGCCGGTCGTGCGGGCCACCCTCCCGCGCGGCCGGTTACTTCGGCAGCCGGTAGCCGAGGACCGTCATCATCCCGGACTCCGAGTGGTAGATGTTGTGGCAGTGCGTCATCCACAGACCGGGGTTGTCGGCGTCGAACTCGACGGCCACCTTCTTGCCCGGCAGCATGATCGTGGTGTCCTTGCGGGGGCCGCCGTCGGGCAGTGCGAAGGTGTGCCCGTGCAGATGCATCGGGTGCCACATCTTGGTCTTGTTGCGGAAGACGATCCGCACCCGCTCCCCCTGCTCCACGGGGTACCGCTGTGACGGGGTGTACGGCTTCCCGTTGATCGCCCAGTTCCACTTCTCCATCGTGCCGGTGAGGTTCATCCGGATGGTGCGGTCGGGCTCGCGGTCGTCGAGCAGGCACGATTCGTCGGCCTTGAGTTTGTCCGCGCTCAGGCCCCCGCTCCGCAGCTCCTTCGGGCGGATCTTGGGGTCGGGGGCCTCGCCGCTCCCGGTGCGCAGCAGGGCCTGTGCGGTCTGGTTGTTCTTGCCCGCCGAGAGCGCGGTGAGCGGGAAGACCCCGTCCTTGGCCGTGACCAGCACGTCGTAGCGCTCGGCCATGCCGATGAGCAGGCTGTCGGTCTTCTGGTGCGCCACCGCGAAGCCGTCGGTGTGGGTCACGGTCATCATGTGGTCGCCGAGCGCGACCCGGTAGGCGGTGTCGCCGCTGGCGTTGATGAAGCGGATCCGGATGCGGTCGCCGGGTTTGGCGCGGAAGGTCTCGCGGTCGTCGCGCGTCTTGCCGTTCATCAGGTGGTACGGATGTTCGACGGTGCCCGAGAAGTCGTCGCCGTCGTCGTCGTCCATCCGGCCCATGGCGCCCCGCACCATCCGGGACGCGGCGGCCTCGGCCCGTCTGCCGCCCCGGTGCTCCATCTGCAGCTCCCCGTGGCCCATCGGCCCGCCGGGCTTGTCCTTGTTCAGCTCGGCCAGGACCGCGTCCGGGGTGACGCCGTCGACCCCGTCGAGCCAGTCGTCGATCACGACGATCCACTCCTTGTCGTAGGAGAGCGGCTCGTCGGGGTCGTCGACGATCAGCGGCGCGTACAGCCCCCGGTCCAGCTGCACGCCGACGTGCGGATGGATCCAGTGCGTACCGGGCGTCGAGGCCGTGAAGAGGTAGTTGAAGGAATCGCCGGTCTTGACGGCCCGCTGGGTGACGCCGGGGACGCCGTCCATGTCGTTGCGCAGCTGCAGTCCGTGCCAGTGGATGGTGGTGGGCTGCGGGAGGCGGTTGCGCAGGTGCAGCGCGATCCGCTCACCCGCGGTGACCCGGATCAGCCGGCCCGGCAGCCGGTGTCCGTACGCCCAGGTCTTGACGGTCACGCCGCCCAGGTCGAGCTCGGTCTCGGTGGCGGTCAGCGAGAAGTACCGGACGGGGCCCCGGCCCCGCTCGTTCTCGGCCTCGGCGACCTCCGGGCCGAAGGGGGAGACATAGCCGGCCGGGGGGCGGTTGTCCCGGCGGGCACCGGGCGAGTCGTCGGGGGCGCCCCCGCCGTACCAGGTGTCCGGGGCGGAGGAGGCGAGGGAACGGGGGGCCAGCAGCCCGCTTCCGGCGGCGGCGAGACCCGCGCCGAGCACGGCGCGGCGGGAGTGCGTACGCATAGGGAAAGCACCTCGTGGCGATGTCGGTGTGAAGGGTGGTCTGTTCGGGGGCGCTGCCGCGGGCTCCGGAGCGTCGGCGGCGGGCGCTCCTACACGCGCGGCACCGACAGGGGGGCGAGGAGTACGGGACGCGGCGGCGCGGATATCGGCCAGCGGCCGCGCAGCGGCCGAGTGCGCAGAGCCGCGAGGGCGCGGGAGGCGAGGGGGCCGGCGGCCTGCGGGGCGAACGGCAGGCGGCCGCACCACGCGGCGGCCTCGCCCTGTTCCCGCATCGCGGACCTCCCGACGGAATGACCCATGGGCGGCAGCCCCTGGGCCGCCGCCACTCGAACACTACCCCCGAGGGGTATCGGCCTCCAGCGCTGTCCGCCGAACGGAGTGGCGCCCGCCTATCCTTGCGCTGCTCATGGGCTGCGCGGCCCGGTACGGAACCGCGCCCCACCTGAAGCACGCGGCGGCAGAACGGGCATCACAGGAGCAGACCCCGGGCCACCACGCCCCCGGCGAACCCTCGGCAGGACAAGGAGACCGATGAACCGACACCTGCGCCCGCTCCCCGCCCCCGGCCGGTTCCTGCACGTCGACGGCGCCGTGCTGCACGTCCTGACCGAGGGGAGCGGCCCGGTCTGCGTCCTGAGCGGCGGCCTCGGGATGGCCTGGTTCGACTGGGACGCGGTCGCCGCGCTGCTCGCCCCGTACCGCACCGTCGTCCGGTTCGACCGCCCCGGCCTCGGCCTGAGCGCCCCGGCGCCCGCGCCGCCCACCCTCGCCGCCGAGGCGGACCGGATCGCCCGCCTCCTCGACGCGCTCGGACACACCGGCCCCGCCACCGTCGTCGGCCACTCGCTCGCCGGATTCCACGCCGAGGCGTTCGCCCGGCTCCACCCGGACCGCTGCGCCGGCCTGGTCCTCGTCGACGCCAGCATCGAGGAGCACCCCCGGCCCCGGCTGCCGCGCGCGGTGCGCACCGCCTGGGCGGGCGGCCTGGCCGGCGCGGTGTCCGCCGCCGGACTGGCGCGCGCCCTGGGCCCCGCAGCCCGTCGCCTGATAGGCCGCGCCTCGACCGTGGGCAGCCACCCGCCGCACCCGTGGGAGCGCGCCGGGTACCGCACCAGCCGGGTCGTACGCGCCTGCGCCCTGGAGAACGCCACCTACCCCTACCAGGCCGCCGAGCTCGTCGCACTGCGCCCGCAGCGCCCGATGCCCGACCTGCCGGTGACGGTCCTGGCGGCCTACGACGGCAGCGAGACACCCGGACGGCTGCGCTGGCTGGAACGGCAGCGGGCGCTCGCCGCGGAGCTCGGCGGCCGGTTCGCGGTCGCCGCGCCCGCGGGCCATCTGGTGATGGCCGATGTGCCGGAGTCGGTGGCGCAGGCGGTGCTGGATCTGACGGGGACGGGGCGCGACGCGGCGGCGTCGTCCGCCTGAGCCGGCGCTTCGTGGGAAGGATCAGGGCGGGGGTTACGGGACTGCGGTTCTGATTCAGGCCAAGGGTGCGTAATGTGACGGTAACCCCCTCACGTGATACTGGTGTGCCACGCACGATGATCCACGTGCGCGGACAGGCCGATTGACCTGCAAGGATTGGTGACCCATGGACAAGCAGCAGGAGTTTGTGCTCCGTACGCTCGAGGAGCGCGACATCCGCTTCGTACGGCTGTGGTTCACCGATGTACTCGGGTTCCTCAAGTCCGTGGCGGTGGCCCCGGCCGAGCTGGAGCAGGCCTTCGACGAGGGCATCGGCTTCGACGGCTCGGCCATCGAAGGGTTCGCCCGGGTGTACGAGTCCGACATGATCGCCAAGCCGGACCCGGGCACCTTCCAGATCCTGCCCTGGCGCGCCGAGGCCCCCGGCACCGCCCGGATGTTCTGCGACATCCTGATGCCGGACGGCTCCCCCTCGTACGCGGACCCGCGCTATGTCCTCAAGCGCATCCTGGCCAAGACCTCCGACCTCGGCTTCACCTTCTACACCCACCCCGAGATCGAGTTCTTCCTGCTGAAGGACAAGCCCGTCGACGGCTCCCGGCCGATCCCGGGCGACTCCTCCGGCTACTTCGACCACACCCCGCAGAACGTCGGCATGGACTTCCGCCGGCAGGCCATCACGATGCTGGAGTCGATGGGCATCTCGGTGGAGTTCAGCCACCACGAGGGCGCCCCCGGCCAGCAGGAGATCGATCTGCGCTACGCCGACGCGCTCTCGACCGCCGACAACATCATGACGTTCCGGCTGGTCATGAAGCAGGTCGCGCTGGAGCAGGGCGTCCAGGCCACCTTCATGCCCAAGCCGTTCTCCGAATACCCCGGCTCCGGCATGCACACCCACCTCTCCCTCTTCGAGGGCGACCGCAACGCCTTCCACGAGTCCGGCTCGGAGTACCAGCTCTCCAAGGTGGGGCGCTCGTTCATCGCCGGTCTGCTGCGCCACGCCGGCGAGATCTCCGCCGTCACCAACCAGTGGGTCAACTCCTACAAGCGCATCTGGGGCGGCGCCAACCGCACCGCGGGCGCCGGCGGCGAGGCCCCCTCCTACATCTGCTGGGGCCACAACAACCGCTCCGCGCTCATCCGCGTCCCGATGTACAAGCCCGGCAAGATGGGCTCGACCCGGGTCGAGGTCCGCTCGATCGACTCCGGCGCCAACCCGTATCTGACCTACGCGGTACTGCTCGCGGCCGGCCTCAAGGGCATCGAGGAGGGCTACGAGCTGCCGGCCGGCGCCGACGACGACGTGTGGGCGCTGTCCGACTCGGAGCGCCGGGCGATGGGCATCGAGCCGCTGCCGCAGAACCTCGGCGAGGCCATCGAGCTCATGGAGCGCAGCGAACTGGTCGCCGAGACCCTCGGCGAGCACGTCTTCGACTTCTTCCTGCGCAACAAGAAGCAGGAATGGGAGGAGTACCGGTCGGAGGTCACCGCCTTCGAGCTGCGCAAGATGCTGCCCGTGCTCTGAGCCACCGCGCCACCGAGAGGCCGCATCATGGCACTTCCCGCCCCGCAGGGACGGCGGAGCAGCACCTTCACCCGGCTGCTGAGGCACGGTTTCACCGACCCCTCGGCGGCCGGGGAGCTGCTCGACACCCCCGAACTCGCCCCCGTACGCGACGACTCGGTGCTGCTGGAGGCGCTCGGGACCACCGCGGACCCGGATCTCGCGCTGCGCGGTCTGGTCCGGCTGGTGGAGGCGCTGGCGCCGGACGAGCAGCAGGCGCTGCTGAGCACCGTCGTCGCGGCCAAACCGCTGCGCGACCGGCTGCTGGGGGTGATGGGCGCCTCCGAGGCGCTCGCCGACCACCTCGCCCGCCATCCGGAGGACTGGCGGTCGCTGGTCACCTACGAGTCGGTCGATCTGCACCCCACCACGCCCGAGTTCGAGCAGGCGCTCGCCGAGGGCGTCTGGGGCGAGCGGGGCATCGGCCGGCCGCGTGCCGACGCGCTGCGCATGGCCTACCGCCGGGCCCTGCTGGGCATCGCGGCCCGGGACGTGTGCGGCACGACCGATGTCGCCGAGGCCGCCGCGGAGCTCGCCGACCTCGCCACCGCCACCATCCGGGCCGCCCTGGAGATCTCCTACGAGGAGGCCCCCGGCGACGCCGCGGTGTGCCGGCTGGCGGTCATCGGCATGGGCAAGTGCGGCGGCCGGGAGCTGAACTACGTCTCCGACGTCGATGTCATCTTCGTCGCCGAGGCCAAGGAGGGCGTCGACGAGGCCAAGGCGCTGCAGGCCGCGACCCGGCTCGCCGCGCGGATGATGCGGCTGTGTTCGGACAACACCGTCGAGGGCACGATCTGGCCGGTGGACGCCAACCTGCGGCCCGAGGGCCGCAACGGCCCGCTGGTGCGCACGCTCAGCAGCCACCTCGCCTACTACCAGCGCTGGGCCAAGACCTGGGAGTTCCAGGCGCTGCTCAAGGCCCGCCCGATGGCCGGTGACCTGGGCCTGGGGCAGGAGTACGTGGACGCGCTGGCCCCGATGGTGTGGGAGGCCGCAGAGCGGGAGAACTTCGTCTCCGATGTGCGCCAGATGCGCCGCCGGGTCGTCGAGAACATCCCCGCGGCCCAGGTCGAGCGGGAGCTCAAGCTCGGCCCCGGCGGGCTGCGCGACGTCGAATTCGCCGTCCAGCTGCTGCAGTTGGTGCACGGCCGCAGCGACGCCACGCTGCGCAGCGCCACCACCCTGGACGCGCTGGCGGCGCTGGCCGCCGGCGGCTACGTCGGACGCCAGGACGCCGCGGCCCTGGACGCCGCCTACCGCTTTCTGCGTACCTTGGAGCACCGCATCCAGCTCTTCCGGATGCGCCGCACCCACCTGATGCCCGAGGAAGAGGCCGAACTCCGGCGCCTGGCACGGTCGTTGGAGCTGAGAACCGAGCCGGTCGACACCCTCCGCAAGGAGTGGAGGTGGCATGCTCGAGAGGTGCGCCGACTGCATGAGAAGCTCTTCTACCGCCCTCTGCTCGATGCCGTCGCCCATCTGGAACCCGGCGAGGCACGGCTGTCCGCCCGAGCCGCCCGGCACCGCCTAGAAGCGCTCGGCTACGCCGACCCGGCGTCCGCGCTGCGGCACCTGGAGGCACTGGCCTCCGGGGTGACCCGCAAGGCCGCCATCCAGCGGACGCTGCTGCCCGTGCTGCTCGCCTGGTTCGCGGACTCCGCCGACCCGGACGCCGGGCTGCTCAACTTCCGCAAGGTCTCCGACGCGCTCGGCAAGACGCCCTGGTACCTGCGGCTGCTGCGCGACGAGGGCGCGGCCGCGGAGAACCTCGCCCGGGTGCTGTCCGCCGGCCGGCTCGCCCCCGACCTGCTGCTGCGCGCCCCCGAGGCGGTCGCGCTGCTCGGCGCCCCCGACGGGCTCCAGCCGCGCACCCGGGCCGCGCTGGAGCAGGAGGTGCTGGCCGCGGTCGGCCGCGCGGACGGCGCGGAGGCGGCCGTCGCGGCGGCCCGCGGGGTGCGCCGCCGCGAGCTGTTCCGTACGGCCGCGGCGGATGTGATCGGCGCGTACGGCACGGAGTCCAGCCCGGCCGACAAGGACCACGGCCACTCGGTCGACGCGGTCGGCTCCGCGCTCTCCGACCTCAACGCCGCCACCGTCGCCGGTGCGCTGCGCGCCGCGGTCCGCGAGCGCTGGGGCGACACCCTGCCCACCCGCTTCGCGGTCATCGGCATGGGCCGCTTCGGCGGCCACGAACTCGCCTACGGCTCGGACGCCGACGTCCTCTTCGTCCACGAACCGCGCGAGGGCGCCGACGAGCAGGAAGCCGCCAAGGCCGCCCACGCCGTCGCCAACGAGATGCGCCGGCTGCTCGAACTCCCCTCCTCCGACCCGCCGTTGCCCATCGACGCCGATCTGCGCCCCGAGGGCCGCTCCGGCCCCCTGGTGCGCACGCTCGCCTCGTACGCGGCCTACTACCGGCGCTGGTCGCTGGTGTGGGAGGCGCAGGCCCTGCTGCGCGCCGAACCGGTCGCGGGCGACGAGGAGCTGGGGCAGCGCTTCATCGAGCTGGTGGACCCGCTCCGCTACCCGGCCGAGGGCCTGGGGGAGGACGCGGTCCGCGAGATCCGCAAGCTCAAGGCCCGCATGGAGTCCGAGCGGATGCCCCGCGGCGCGGACCCGACCACCCATGCCAAGCTGGGGCGCGGCGGTCTGAGCGATGTCGAGTGGACGGTGCAGCTGCTGCAGATGCAGCACGGCTGGGAGATCCCCGGCCTGCGCACCACCCGCACCCGCGAGGCACTGGCCGCCGCCCACGCCGCCGGCCTGATCGACACCGAGGACGCCCAGACCCTCGACGAGGCCTGGGTACTGGCCGCGCGGGTGCGCAACGCGGTGATGCTGGTACGGGCCCGCGCCGGCGACACCTTCCCCACCGACGGCCGCGAGCTGGCCGCCGTCGGCCGCTACCTCGGCTACGAGGAGGGCCACGTCGGCGAGATGATCGACGACTACCGACGCATCACGCGACGGGCGCGGGGGGTTGTGGAGGACATCTTCTACGAGGGCCGCTCCCGCTGATCCGTTGCACTTTGCCTGCCGCGCACGTTTTCGGCTTTCCCGCCGTGGGGGTTGCTGTTGGTTCGCCTGCGGCGGGCTGGGTGCCGCTGCGCGGGGCTTTTCGGGTGGCGGTGGCGGTCCTCCGGGGCAGGGTGTCCGGACTGCTTCGCTTTACGTCCGGAGGGGACCCCGCGGCGAGC
>NZ_JBSFYC010000096.1:0-22607 GCF_053595675.1 Streptomyces sp. NPDC002446
CGCAGCGCACGGAGACCCGTGCTCTATGGCGAGCCGGCCATCGACGGCGAGCTGGCACCCCTACCCCGGAGGCCCGTCACCGGCAGCCGAACAGCCCCGCGCAGCGGCAACAGCCCGCCGCAGGCGCAACGGCGACAAACCCCCACGGCGGGACAGCCGAAAAGTCGGCCGCAGCAAAGCGCAGCGAAAACGTGGGAGGGACGTCACATTGTCCGCCACCCGGGAAAACTGGTTGCACAGGGCCGTTAGACTGCCTGCTATGGCAGTTCTCCTTTGGGTTCATTAGACGGCGCAGACCGCTCTCGGACCGTCCCGTCCAATCCGCCGTCTTCCTGCCCTGGAGCTTTTCCCGTGATCACCGCTTCCGGCCTCGAGCTGCGCGCCGGCGCCCGCGTTCTCATCGAGTCCGCCTCGTTCCGTATCGCCAAGGGCGACCGCATCGGCCTGGTCGGCCGTAACGGCGCCGGCAAGACCACCCTCACCAAGGTGCTGGCAGGCGAGGGCATCCCCGCCGCCGGCACGGTCACCCGCGGCGGCCAGGTCGGCTACCTGCCGCAGGACCCGCGCACCGGCGACCTGGAGGTGCTCGCCCGCGACCGCATCCTGTCCGCCCGCGATCTGGACACCGTGCTGCGCAAGATGCGCGAGAACGAGGACCGGATGGCCAACGGCAAGGGCGCCACCCGCGAAAAGGCGATGAAGAAGTACGAGCGCCTGGAGACCGAGTTCCTGACCAAGGGCGGGTACGCCGCCGAGGCGGAGGCCGCGACCATCGCCGCCAGCCTCGGCCTGCCCGACCGGATCCTCGGCCAGCCGCTGCACACCCTCTCCGGTGGCCAGCGGCGCCGCGTCGAGCTGGCCCGGATCCTCTTCTCGGACTCCGACACCCTGCTGCTCGACGAGCCGACCAACCACCTCGACGCCGACTCCATCGTCTGGCTGCGCGACTACCTCAAGACCTACCGCGGCGGTTTCATCGTCATCTCGCACGACGTCGACCTGGTCGAGACCGTCGTCAACAAGGTCTTCTACCTCGACGCCAACCGGTCGCAGATCGACGTCTACAACATGGGCTGGAAGCTCTACCAGCAGCAGCGCGAGGCCGACGAGAAGCGCCGCAAGCGCGAGCGGGCGAACGCCGAGAAGAAGGCCGCGGCGCTGAACTCCCAGGCCGACAAGATGCGGGCCAAGGCCACCAAGACCGTCGCCGCGCAGAACATGGCCAAGCGCGCCGACAAGCTGCTCGCCGGCCTGGAGGAGGTGCGGATCTCCGACAAGGTCGCCAAGCTGCGCTTCCCGGACCCGGCGCCGTGCGGCAAGACCCCGCTGACGGCCGAGGGCCTGTCGAAGTCCTACGGCTCCCTGGAGATCTTCACCGACGTCGACCTGGCCATCGACAAGGGCTCCCGGGTCGTCATCCTGGGCCTGAACGGCGCGGGCAAGACCACCCTGCTGCGCCTGCTGGCCGGCGTCGAGCAGCCGGACACCGGCGAGGTCCGGCCCGGCCACGGCCTCAAGCTCGGCTACTACGCCCAGGAGCACGAGACCCTGGACCCGGACCGCACGGTCCTGGAGAACATGCGCTCGGCCGCCCCGGACATGGACCTGGTCGCCATCCGCAAGAC
The DNA here is from genome assembly GCF_053595675.1 of Streptomyces sp. NPDC002446. Classification (NCBI taxonomy): domain Bacteria; kingdom Bacillati; phylum Actinomycetota; class Actinomycetes; order Kitasatosporales; family Streptomycetaceae; genus Streptomyces; species Streptomyces sp. NPDC002446. The sequence goes on from NZ_JBSFYC010000096.1 coordinate 1,626, forward strand.
GCTCGGCTCCTTCCTCTTCTCGGGGGACGACGTCGACAAGCCCGCCGGGGTGCTCTCCGGCGGTGAGAAGACCCGGCTCGCCCTGGCGACGCTGGTCGTCTCCTCCGCCAACGTCCTGCTGCTCGACGAGCCCACCAACAACCTCGACCCGGCCAGCCGCGAGGAGATCCTCGGCGCGCTGCACACCTTCACCGGCGCGGTGGTCCTGGTGACGCACGACGAGGGAGCGGTGGACGCGCTGCAGCCCGAGCGCATCATCCTGCTGCCGGACGGCGTGGAGGACCTGTGGGGCCAGGATTACGCGGACCTGGTCGCGCTGGCCTGACGGGGTGCAGCCCGTGGCGTAGGGGTCACGCGGAGTGGTCACCGCGCTCGGATCATGCCGTATGGATCATTCGGCCGAGGTGTGATCCATCATCTGAGTGAGATCGGCTCGTACACCGGCGAGCCTGCGGCGTACGGCCGGGTTCCTTGAACCCGGCCGTCACCATTTCGGTCGCAACCCACCTGACCTGCCACTTCTTGCGCAACTCCGGGTGCAGGCGGCGCCCGGGAGGGACGACGGGGGAGATTTTGGGCCGGTGGGCCGGGCGTCCGCCGGCCAAGGATGTCGTACCGAACCTTGCGGAATGGGTGGCCAGGAAGCCGGGGAGGGGTGATCATGAGAGTCCAGAGCGCACTTCCCATGAGGAGGCACGGGTGGCCGAGACTCTGAAGAAGGGCAGCCGGGTGACCGGCGCCGCGCGCGAGAAGCTCGCGGCAGACCTGAAGAAGAAGTACGACTCCGGTGCGAGCATCCGGGCGCTGGCCGAGGAAACCGGTCGCTCCTATGGATTCGTGCACCGGATGCTCAGCGAATCCGGTGTGGTCCTGCGCGGTCGAGGCGGAGCCACAAGGGGCAAGAAGGCCGCTTCGGTCTGACGGCCGCGCCTTCGGGTTCAGCGGTGGCCCCCCGGTCGGCCGAGCGGCCGGCCGGGAGGTTACCGTTCAGTCACTTACGCACGCAGGTGCGGCCGGCTGACTCGGAGGCGCTCATGACTCTGCTCGACAAGGACGGTGTGCGGCTCACCGTGGACGGTGACATCGCCACGGTGACCCTCGCCAACGCGGCCAAGCGCAATGCGCAGTCGCCGGCCATGTGGCGGGCGCTCGCCGAAGCGGGCTCGCTGCTGCCGGGGAACATCCGGATCGCGGTGCTGCGCGGTGAGGGCAGGTCCTTCTCCGCAGGCCTCGACCGACAGGCGTTCACGCCCGAAGGCTTCGACGGCGAGCCGTCGTTCATCGATCTGGCGCGCGGCACGGACAGCGCACTGGACGCCACGATCGCCGAGTACCAGGAAGCGTTCACCTGGTGGCGGCGGAACGACCTGGTGTCCATCGCCGCCGTGCAGGGGCATGCCATCGGCGCGGGCTTCCAGCTCGCCCTCGCCTGCGATCTGCGCGTGGTCGCACAGGACGTGCAGTTCGCCATGCGTGAGACCAGCCTGGGACTCGTACCGGATCTGACCGGCACTCACCCCCTGGTCGGGCTGGTGGGTTACGCCCGGGCGCTGGAGATCTGCGCCACCGGGCGCTTTGTGCACGCCGAGGAGGCGGAGCGGATCGGCCTCGCCCAGCTCGTCGTGCCCGGGGACGAACTCGACGCCGCGGTGGCCGATCTGGCGGCCGCGCTCACCGCCCCGCCGCGTGACGCCGTCATCGAGACCAAGGCCCTGCTGGCCGGCGCCGCCTCCCGTACGTACGAGGAGCAGCGCATCGCCGAACGGGCCGCCCAGGCGCGCCGGCTGCGCGATCTCGCGGGCGTGGGGGAGTAGCAGCGCAAGCATCCACGGGCAGCGCGCCCCGTCAGTCCCGCTCCACGGCCGTGACCAGCACGGCGACCGTCGACGGGGCGGACGGGGCGGCCGCCACCGCCTCCCGTACGGCATGGGCGACGTCCAGGGCGCGATGGCCGGCCGCGACGGCCAGCTGGATCAGTGCATGACCGCCGGTCAGCCGCACCGGGCGCGACGCTCCGCCGAGCACCGGCGCCAGGCGGGCCACGCCCGGCACCTGCGTCGTGACGGCGGCGATCCGCGCCGGGCCCTCCTGCGGCACAGCGGCCCCGGCGCCCGCCACCGGGGCGGCCGCCGGGGGTTCCGTACGGGCCGCGCGAGGAGCCGCCACCGCCTCCTCGCCCACCTCCAGCAGGCCGCTCACCCGTAGATCCACCACGCTCACCACCAGTCCCAGCTCCTGGACGGCCGCCTCCAGCAGCGCCGCCCTGACCTGGTCGGCGACGGCGGGCAGCGGCCGGTCGGCGACCGCCGCGAACTCCGCCTCGATCCGCAGCGGGCCCGGCGGCAGGGCGCTCGGCGGCGCCGGCACCGCGGACCGGGGAGCGTGCCCGGGGTCGGCGACGGACAGCCGCAGCGTGCCGAGACGGACCCCGGCGGGTGTCCCGGCTGCCGACCGCAGCACCCCGGCGGCCGCCCGCTCGGTGATCCAGGACCCGTCCGCGGGCCCGCCCAGCGGCAGCACCCGGCCGATCCGGAGCTGCTGCCGCACCGTCTGTGCCCACTGGTCCGAGGCCACCGCGCACCCCTTCCCCGGGGAGCGACCCGATGCGTCCCCGGACAACGCCTCCAGCCTGCCGCAGTCCGGCCCGTACGGCAGGCCGGTGCGCCGAACGGCCCTGTGGGGGCACTCCGCTGCCACGTCCCCGGAGCGGCCCCGGCGGACCCGGCCTACTGTGGGCAGCGGAGCGGGCGGCCCGCTTCTCCCTGCGGAAGCGGAAAGGGACGGACGGCGATGAGCGAGAGCCAGCAGCAGTCAGAGGGGGCCAGGACACCGGTCAAGAGGGGCGGCGGGGCCCCCGCGTCCCGTGGGCGGACCACCATCGCCGACGGAGTGGTGGAGAAGATCGCCGGTCTCGCGGCCCGGGACGTCGTCGGTGTGCACGCCATGGGCAGCGGGCTGGCCCGTACGCTCGGCGCGGTGCGGGACAAGGTGCCCGGCGGCGGACGGTCCGCCACCGCGACGCGCGGGGTGAAGGCCGAGGTCGGCGAGGTGCAGACCGCGTTGGACCTGGAGATCGTGGTCGACTACGGGGTCGCCATCGCCGAGGTCGCGCGGTCCGTCCGCGAGAACGTCATCTCGGCCGTGGAGCGGATGACGGGCCTGGAGGTCGTCGAGGTCAACATCGCGGTCAGCGACGTCAAGCTGCCCGATGAGTCGGACGAAGAAGAGGGAGCGGAGCCGCGGCTCCATTAGTGAGCGGGCCCGTCCGCAGTGGCAGCGAAGGAGCGCACGATGAGCATGGCCGTGGTCGGCCTCTTGGCCGGTATGGCGCTGGGCTTCGCCGGGTACTTCGGCGGCTTCGGTGCCTTTGTGGTGGTGGCGGCCCTGGGTGCGATCGGCTTCGTGGCCGGCAAGTTCCTGGACGGGGACTGGGAAGCCGGCGATTTCTTCCGCACCCGCCGCAGCGACCGCGACGACCGGCGGCGGTGAGGCCGGGTGGCAGCCGTCTACCGGGCGGCCCCGCCCGCCGCCGACGTACCGGCGGGCGAGCGGGGCGCGACCAGGATCGCGGACCGGGTGGTGGCGAAGCTCGCCGCGCAGGCCGCGCGGGAGGCGCTGCGCAAGGAGTCCCCGCAGAGCCGTACGGATGCGCATGCGACGGTGACCGTCCGCCGGCGCGAGGACCGTGAGCACCTCGGCGAGGCCCGGGTACGGGTCTGGCTGGAGCTGGGCTACCCCTCGGACATCGGGGCGCAGTGCCGCCTGGTGCGTCGTCACGTCACCGAACGGGTAAGCGCGTTGGCGAACATGACGGTGCCCGAGGTGGCGGTCGAGGTCGAGCGGCTGCGCTCGCCGCTGCTGGAGGGCGGGGGCCGGGAGAGGGTGCGATGAGCGACGACGACGCACAGCCGCCGGACACCCGGCGACTGCCCACGCTCGACAAACAGCCGGGCGCGGCGGACGGCCTGACGCAGTCCGCCTCCGGCGCCGCCTACACGAGCACCGGGGACGACGGCCGCAGCCGGCGCCGGTGGTCCGCCCGCCGGGTGCCCGCCGCCGTGGTCGCGCTGGTGCTGCTGGGCGCCGCGGGCCTGCTGCTCTACGACGTCGCCGCGGTGCGCGCCGACCGTCCCGCGATGGCCTGGCGCCGGCGGGTCGCCCGTGAACTGGCCACCCGTCACCTCGACGACCCCTGGGTGCTGGGCGCCGCCGCACTGGCGATGGTGCTCGGCATCTGGCTGATCGTGCTGGCCGTCACCCCCGGCCTGCGCCAGGTCCTGCCGATGCGGCCGGTCGCCCCGGGCATCCGGGCCGGGCTGGACCGGGCGGCCGCCGCGCTGGTGCTGCGCGACCGCGCCATGGAGGTCGCCGGCGTCCAGTCCGTACGGATGACCGTCGGCCGCCGCCGGGCCAAGGCGCACGCCGTCTCACACTTCCGGGCGCTGGACGAGGTCCGCGCCGACCTCGACACCGCGCTCGCCGACGGCCTGCGGCAGCTGGGCCTGGCGCACCGGCTCGGACTGGCCGTGCACGTCCGGCGCCCGAAGAAGAGGTGAGCGCGATGGGCGGGTTCCGCCGGACGGTCAACCGGGTGCTGCTCGGCCTGGCGGGTGTGCTGCTGCTCGGCACCGGCGGCCTGGTGCTGTTCGGCGGCCTCGGACTGCCCGCGAAGTGGCACCTGGGCCTGCCCGCCGGCTGGCCCTGGTCGCGCCCCGGCGGCGTACTGCTCTCCGCGCGGCAGCGCACCCGCTGGACGGACCAGGGCTGGTGGTGGCCGGTCGTCATCGCCGCCCTGGCCGTCTTCGTCCTGCTGATGCTGTGGTGGCTGCTGGCCCAGCTGCGCCGGCACCGGCTGGACGAGATCCTCGTCGACAGCGGCGACGGCGAGGGCGCCCTGCTGCGCGGCCGGGCCCTGGAGGGGGTACTGACCGCCGAGACGGAGTCCCTGGAGGGCGTCGACCGGGCCGGCGTCCTGCTCACCGGCCGCCGTACCGAGCCCCGGATCCGCGCCGTACTGGCCCTCGCACCGCACGCCGACCCGGGGGCGGTCGTCCTGCGCCTGTCCGACGAGGCGGTGGCCCGCGCCCGCCAGTCGGCCGGTCTCGACGAGCTGCCGGCCGACGTCCGCCTGCGCGCGGTCAAGCACCGGGCGGAGCGGGTGACTTAGCCCCTGTCCGCCCTGACTGTCGGACGGGCCGCGGCCCGTCCGTACGGGGGATCAGAATCCGTGCCGCGCCCCGCCGTCCACCGGCACCATCACACCCGTGACATACGACGCCGCCGGCGACAGCAGGAAGGCGGCGGCGCGGCCGAACTCCTCGGGCTTGCCGTAGCGGCCCAGGGGGATCGAGGCGGAGTTACGGGCGCGGGTGCCCTCCGGGTCGCCGGAGAGCGCGTCGAGCTGGGTCATCCGGTCGGTGGCGATCCGGCCGGGCAGGACGCCGACGACGCGGATGCCGCGCGGACCCAGCTCGTTGGCGAGCGACTTGGCGAAGCCGGCGAGGCCGGGGCGCAGGCCGTTGGAGATGGTCAGTCCGCTGATCGGTTCGTACACCGAGCCGGAGAGCACAAAGCCGATCACGCCGCCCTCGTCGAGCTCGGCGGCGGCCGCGCGGGCCAGCCGTACCGCGCCGAGGAAGACCGATTCGAAGGCCGACTGCCACTGTTCGTCGGTGTTGTCGGCGGTCGTGCCGGGGGCCGGGCCGCCCACGCTGATCAGCACGCCGTCCAGGCGGCCGAAGCGCTCGCGGGCCGCCGCCACCAGGCGGGCGGGGGCATCGGCATCGGCGTTGTCGGCCGCCACCCCCAGGGCGCGCCCGCCCAGTTTCGCGGCCGCCGCGGCCGCGCTCTCCTCGGTGCGTCCGCTGAGCACGACGTGGGCGCCGTCGGCGACCAGCTCGCGGGCGGTGGCGAAGCCCAGGCCGCGGGTCGCTCCGGTGACGATGTACGTCCGGTCGGTGAGTCCAAGGTCCATGGCCCTAGTCTGCCGGTGCCCCGTCCAGCAGGCCGAAGGCGGTCCCCACCAGGCCGATATGGCTGAACGCCTGCGGGAAGTTGCCCAGCTGGCGCCGCGCGTGCGGGTCGTACTCCTCGGCGAGCAGCCCCACGTCGTTGCGCAGCGCCAGCAGCCGTTCGAACAGCTCCCCGGCCTCCGCCCGCCGGCCGCTCAGCTGCAGGGCGTCGACGAGCCAAAACGAGCAGGCCAGGAAGGCGCCCTCACCGCCGGGCAGGCCGTCGACCGAGCGGCCCGCGGTGCTGTAGCGGCGCAGCAGACCGCCGTGGTCCAGCTCCCGGCGGACCGCGTCGATGGTGCCGGCCACCCGCGGGTCGTCGCCCGGCAGAAAGCCGACGCGGGGGATCAGCAGGGTCGCGGCGTCCAGTTCGGCGGAGCCGTAGTACTGGGTGAAGGTGTTGCGCCCGGCGTCGTACCCCTGCGCGCACACCTCCCGGTGGACCTCGTCGCGCATCGCGCGCCAGCGGTCCACGTCCCCGCCCAGGCGGGGGGAGGCCTCGACGGCCCGCACCGCCCGGTCGGCCGCCACCCAGGCCATGACCTTGGAGTGCACGAAGTGCCGGCGCGGCCCGCGGATCTCCCACAGTCCCTCGTCGGGGTCGCGCCACGCGGACTCCAGGTAGTCGACCAGCGCGCGCTGGATGTTCCAGGCGTGCGGCTCCGCCGGCACCCCGGCCGTGCGCGCGAGGTGGAAGCAGTCGAGCACCTCGCCGTAGACGTCGAGCTGGCGCTGTTCGACGGCGGCGTTGCCGATGCGTAGGGGCGCGGAGCCGAAGTATCCGGTCAGCCACGGCACTTCGGCCTCCGGCAGCCGCCGCTCACCGGCCAGCCCGTACATGATCTGCAGGTCCTGGGGGACGCCGGCCACCGCGCGCAGCAGCCAGTCCCGCCAGGCGCCGGCCTCCTCCAGATAGCCGGCGCAGAGCAGCGAGTCCAGGGTGAGGCTGGCGTCGCGCAGCCAGCAGTAGCGGTAGTCCCAGTTGCGGACGCCGCCCAGCTCCTCGGGCAGCGAGGTGGTGGGGGCCGCGACGATCCCGCCGGTGGGGGCGTAGGTCAGGGCCTTGAGCGTGATCAGCGAGCGGAGCACGGCCGCGCGGTACGGGCCGTCGTAGCGGCAGCGCGCGGACCAGGCGTACCAGTCCTCCAGCGCGTCCTCCAGCGCGTCGAACGGGTCGATCTGCCGTGGCCGGGGCTCGTGCGAGGGGTGCCAGGTCAGCACGAACGCGGTGCGCTCGCCCTCGGCGACGGTGAACTCCGAGCGGGTGCTGAAGTCCTTGCCGTAGGTGGTGCCCCGGGCCGGGGTGCGCAGCCACACGGAGTCCGGCCCGGCGATCGCCACCCGGCAGCCCTCGGCGGCGCGCACCCAGGGCACCACCCGCCCGTAGTCGAACCGCAGCCGCAGCACCCCGGTCATCTCGACGCTTCCGCCGAGGCCCTCCACGATCCGTACGACGTCGGGGGCGCGGTCGCGCTGCGGCATGAAGTCGGTGACCCGGACGCGGCCGGTGGGGGTGTGCCAGACGGTGTCGAGGATCAGCGAGTCGCCGCGGTAGGAGCGTTCGGCGCGGGCCTCGGGGGACTGCGGTGACAGCCGCCAGTGGCCGTTGTCCTTGCCGCCGAGCAGGGCGGCGAAGCAGGCGGCGGAGTCGAAGCGGGGCAGGCACAGCCAGTCGATCGAGCCGTCGCGGCCGACGAGCGCGGCGGTCTGCAGATCGCCGATGAGCGCATAGTCCTCGATGCGGGGGTGCACTCAGCGGCTGTTCCCGCCCGGCGGGTGCGCTACTCGGCGGTGACGGCTGTTGGGGCTACGCCGTCGGGGTCCGCGGCCCCGTGGGCGCCGCGGCTTCGGGGGCGTTTGCGGTCTCGGGGGCGTCCGCGGTCTCGGGGGCGTCCGGGGTCTCGCCCTCCGCCGCGGCCGCGTCGGCCTCCCCGGCCGCGGCCGCCGCACGGTCGCGGCGCTCACGGCGTACGAGGATGACCCAGCCGACCGGCACCGCGGCCGCGAACAGCCACCACTGGATCGCATACGCCATGTGCGGGCCGATGGAGTCATGGTCCGGCTCGGGCACCAGCTCCGGCTTGCCGCCCGGCGCCCTGGGCCCGGTCTGCTCGATGTAGCCGCCGAGCATCGGCCGGCCAATCCGCTCCGCCTGCTGCTTGCTGCTGATCAGCATGACCTGGCGGGCGGGCAGGCCCTTGGTGTCCTTGATGCCGCTGGCCGCGGTGGTCTCGTCGGCCATCATCCGGCCGGTCACGGTGACCTTGCCCTTGGGGGCGGCCGGGACGTCGGGGAACGCGGTGAGGTCGTTGCCCGCCGAGATCCAGCCGCGGTTGACGAGTACGGCGTCGCCGTCGCCGAGGACCAGCGGGGTCAGCACGTAGTAGCCGATGCTCTGCTCGTCGGCGGCGGTGCGCTGGCGGACCACGACCTCGTGGGCGGTGTCGTAGCTGCCGGTGGCGGTGACCGTGCGCCACATGTCGCGCCGCGGCAGGTCGCGGCCGGGGGCGGCCAGGTCGGTGACCGGGACCGGCCGGGCGGCCAGGCTGGCGGCGATGAGGTGGTTCTGCGCCACCTTGTGCTCATGGCGGTGCAGCTGCCAGTAGCCCAGCTTGATCATGACGGGGATCAGCACGAGACCCACGAGGGTGAGGATCACCCACTGCCGGGACAACAGGAAGCGGTACACGGCTTCGACGGTACCTGGGGCGCCGCGGCCGCCTCGGCCCGGGTCCCCGGCGGGGTGCCTCAGACCCGGTCGACGATGCCCACCCGCCCGTCCGACCGGGCGCAGTGCGCACCGCAGTACCACTTGCCGTCGGCCTCGACGCCCTGGCCGATGATCTGCACCCGGCAGTGCTCACAGATCGGCGCCATGCGGTGGATGGCGCAGGAGAAGCAGTCGAAGACGTGCACCGCGCCCTGCGCATGCACCTCGAACGTCATTCCGTAGTCGTTTCCGCAGACCTCACAACGTGCCATGCGCCACAGCGTGCGGGCGGGCCCCGCGCGGGGCGAGGCGCCGGCGGGTGTGTTGGACGGGCTTCACCCGGAAGCAGGCGCCGCGGGCTCGACATCCTGGAGCAGCTGCATGAAGGCCGCCTCGTCGATCACGACCGTGCCGTACGAGGCGGCCTTGGTGGTCTTGGAGGTCTGGGCGTCCGGATCGTTGGTCACCAGCAGGCTGGTCAGCCGGGACACGCTCGTCGCGACATGCAGCCCGGCCTCGATCGCCCGGTCCTCCAGCAGCTCCCGGTCCACCGACGTGTCACCCGAGAAGGCGACCCGCATGCCCTGGACGAGCCGGCCGCCCGCCGCATAGCGCCCCGGGTTGGGGTACGGGCACGCCGGGCGCTTGCGGGACGGCCGCCAGGACGCCGGGCGGTACGACGAGGCGGCGGGCCGCTGCCGGGGCGCGGGCGCGTCCGACCACTCCGTCAGCGGCTGGCAGCTCAGCAGCGGCAGCCGCAGGTTCTCCTGCGCGGCCCGCCGCAGACTGGGACGGAACGCCTCGGCCAGCACCCGGGCGTCGTCCAGCGCATGGTGGGCGCGCTGCTGCACGACGCCGTAATGGGCGGCGAGGGACTCCAGCTTGTGGTTGGGCAGCGGCAGCCGCAGCTCCTTCGAGAGCGCGATCGTGCACAGCCGCTGGCGCACCGGGGCCGTCGCCGCGGCGCGGGCGTACTCGCGGGCGATCATCGACCAGTCGAACATGGCGTTGTGCGCGACGAGCACCCGGTCCTCCAGGCGCCGGGACAGCTCCGGCACGATCTCCGGGAAGAGCGGCGCATCGGCGAGCACGGCGCTCGTCAGACCGTGGATCCACACCGGCCCCGGGTCGCGCTGCGGGTTGACGAGGGTGTACCAGTGGTCCTGGACCTCGCCCTGTGCGCCGAGTTGGTACACGGCCGCGGAGATGATCCGGTCGTCGCGGGCCAGGCCCGTCGTCTCCACGTCGACCACCGCGTATCCCTGGGGATACCCGGACGGCCAGGGAGCCGGCGGCGTCTGCGGGCCCGGCTGCTGCCCGATCTTCGGCGCGATCGGGTCGGCTGCTGCCATGCGGTCTTCGAGCATGGTCCCTGAGGATACGGGCCGCCACTGACAGCCACCGAACCGCCGTCGGCCGCGGGGGACCCCCGCACGGCTGTTGACGCGCCGGAGCCGGACGGCCGGTCAGCCGGACGACCGGTCAGGGCGGCCGGTCGGGACGGCCTGTCGGGACGGACGGTCAGCCGGACGCCGTACCGCCGCGCCGGCTCTCCGCCGGCTCCCCGGCCGTGAGCAGCGAGGTCACCAGCGCCTCCAGCGCGACCACGAACAGCCGCTCCGTGTCGGCGGTGGCGGCCAGCGCGCGGGCCAGCGCCGGATCGTGCCCGGCGGCGGGGGAGTCCCACAGCTCGCTCTCGCTCGGACGCTGCTCGGGTGACCGCTCGCGGGCGCGCTCGACCAGCACGAAGCCGACGGCCTGGAACTGGACGGCGCGCACCGCCTCGGCGGCGATCGCCCCGCGCAGCCCGGCGGCGTGCATCTCATGGACCAGCGCCTGCTGCGCGGGCAGGAACATCCGCTCCGTCAGGCCGCGTTCGTGCACCATCGCGATCAGGTGGGGCCGCTCGCGCAGCGCCGTGCGCAGGGCGCGGGCGACGGAGACGACGCGGGCGTGCGGGGTCCGTCCGGCGGGGCGGATCTCGCCCATCTCCCGGACGGTGCGCTCGACCAGCGCGTCCAGCAGGGACTCGCGGTTGCCGACGTGCCAGTAGATGGAGGTGACGGCGGTGCCCAGCTCCGTGGCGAGCCGGCGCATGGTCAGCGCCGCCGGGCCGTGCGCCCGGACCAGCCGGGCGGCCGTCGCCAGAACCTCTTCGCCGGTCAGCGCGGTACGTGTCATGCCCCCCACCTACCCTCTCAACTCCCTTGCCCGCAAGGCTCTTTACCCTTCGACCGGCGCGGTGTAACAGTGTTACAGGCCCCCGCGAACCACCGACGACGAAGGGTGGTACGACATGGCACGCATACGCTACGGAGCGCGCACCGAGGCGGAGCTCACCGCGGCGCGCACCGCCGCCGCCAAGCTCCCCGAGATCTGGTCCACCGGTGTGGTGGCCCTCTGGGAGAGCGACCCGGACGCGGTCGCGGCCGTCCTGCCGCCACCGCTCGAACCCACCGGCCGCCCGCTGGTCCGGGTGAGCATCAGCACCGTCGATCTGCCCGGCTACCCCCTGGGCGCGGGCTCGGTCGCCGTCGCGGCCGCCCACCACGGCGTCGAGGGCTGGTACCCGCTCGTCATGCCGATGACCCACGAGCGGGCGCTGACCGGCGGCCGGGAGGTCTTCGGCGAGCCCAAGAAGCTGGGCGAGGTGACGGTGGAGCGCGACGGCCCGGCCGTACGCGCCGCGCTGGCCCGGCACGGCATCGCCTTCGTCGAGGTGCGCGGCGCGGTGAGCGGCCCGCTGCCGCTCCCCGCCCCGGCCCGCAGGACCGACTTCTACTTCAAGTTCCTGCCCGCCGTGGACGGTTCCGGTTCGGGCTTCGACCTCGACCCGGTGCTGGTGCACTGCCTGCGCAACGAGAAGGTCCGCAGGCTGGAGCGGATCACCGGCGACGTGGTCCTGCGCGAGTCGAGGTACGACCCGGTCGCCGACCTCCCCGTACACACCCTCGTCGAGATCACGCTCGGCGAGAAGACCACCGACCAGACGGGCCGCGTCGTCGAACGGGCCGACGCCCGCGCCCTGCTGCCCTACGTCCACCAGCGCTACGACGACCCCCGGCAGATCCTCGACGGCCCGCCCGAGGGGAGCGGGTGATGCGGCTGACGGCGGGACAGGTCGCGGTCGTCACCGGCGCCGCGAGCGGTATCGGCCTGGCCCTGGCGCGCCGCTTCGCCGCGGACGGGCTGAGCGTCGTCCTCGCCGACGTCGAGCGCGAGGCGCTGCGCACCGCGGCCGACGAGCTGACCGCGGGCGGCGCCCGGGTCCTGGCGCACACCGTGGACGTCGGCGTACGCGAAGAGGTCACCGCGCTCGCCGACGCGGCGTACGAGGCCTTCGGCGCCGTCCATGTGCTCTGCAACAACGCGGGCGTCGGCTCCGGTGCCGAGGGCCGGATGTGGGAGCACGAACCCAACGACTGGAAGTGGGCGTTCGCCGTCAACGTGTGGGGCGTCTTCCACGGCATCCAGGCGTTCGTCCCCCGGGGGAGTCGCACCGCAACCGGCCCGGCCGGTACGCCAAGGAGCGGCCCCGCAGGACGCCCTACCGCAGCCTCGACCAGTGGGAGGCCGCGATGAAGGAGGCCGGGCACGAGGTCGCGTTCACCCCGGTCGAGCAGGTCGCGGACCTCGTCGCCGACGGCATCGCCGCGGACCGCTTCTGGCTGCTGCCCGAGAGCGAGCACAGCGACCGGCAGATCCGGGCCAGGGCGCGGTCGATGCTCGACCGGGCGGACCCGGCGTACCTCGAGTCATTCATCCTGGACTGACAGGGAGCCGCGATGACGCAGCAGCACGACCCCCAGGACCCCTACCTGATCATCTCCTCCGACTGCCACGCCGGACTCCCCACCGAGGAGTACCGGCCCTACCTGGAGCGCCGTTTCCACCGCGCCTTCGACGACTTCCTGGGCCAGCGCGACGCCCGCCGCGCGGAGGCCACCCGCCTCGGCATCCGCAACGACGCGTTCGCCGCCGCATGGTTCGCCGACCACGCCGAGGGGCTGCGCGGCGGCTGGGACCCCGCACAGCGCGTCAAGGAGCTCGACGGCGACGGCGTCGCGGCGGAGGTCGTCTTCCCCGACGCGGACGCCGTCGACAGCGGGACGGCCGCGCCCTTCGGCGTGGGCCTCGGCCTCTCCGGCGACCAGGACCCCGACCTCGGCATGGCGGGCGCACAGGCGCACAACCGCTGGCTCGCCGACTTCGTCTCCGAGCACCCCGAACGGCACTGCGGCGTCGCCCTGCTGCCGGTCACCGCCGACGCCGGCCGGGTTGTCGCCGAGATCCACCGCGCCAGGGAGTCCGGGCTCGGCGCCCTGATGATCCCGGCCATGTGGGGCGGCAAGGAGCCGTATCACGACCGCCGTTACGACCCCGTATGGGCGGCGGCCGCCGAGTGCCGGATGCCGGTCCTCACCCACTCCGGAGCGGCGCCCCGCCACGAATACGGCGACCACCTGGGCATCTATGTCTCCGAGGTGACCTGGTGGCCGGCCCGGCCGCTGTGGTTCCTGCTCTGGTCCGGCGTCTTCGAACGCCATCCGGGCCTGCGGTTCGGGATCGCCGAGTCCGGCTGCTGGTGGCTGCCGAACCTGCTGTGGTTCATGGACCGCCTCTACCTGGGAGCGCACGGCGGCAAGAAACTCTCCCCGTTCGCCGCCCTCAAGCGCCCGCCGCACGAGTACCTGGACCGGCAGGTCTTCGTCTGCGCCACCAACACCAAGCGCCGCGAACTCGCCCAGCGCTACGAGATCGGCGTCGACAACATCCTGTGGGGCAGCGACTTCCCGCACCCCGAAGGCACCTGGCCCGACACCCGGGCCTGGCTGACGAGGACCTTCCACGACATCCCGGTGGCCGAGACCCGGCGGATGCTCGGCCTGGCCGCCGCCGAGGTCTTCGGCTTCGACACCGCCCGGCTGGCCCCGCTGGCCCGCCGTATCGGCCCCACCCCCGCCGAACTCGGCCAGCCCGCCGACCAGTCGGCGGTCGAGGCCTCCTGGTCCCGCTCCCGCGAGGCGGGCCGGCACTGGCTCACGGGCCACGACTTCCCGACGCTAGGGGTGACCCCATGAACGACCGCTACACCGTCATCTCCGCCGACTGCCACGCCGGCGCCGACCTCCTGGACTACAAGCCCTATCTGGAGTCCGCCCACCACGAGGCCTTCGACGCCTGGGCCGCGACCTACGTCAACCCGCACCAGGACCTGCTCGCCGACACCGCCGACCGCAACTGGAACTCCGCCCGCCGGCTGGCCGAACTGGAGGCCGACGGCATCGTCGCCGAGGTCGTCTTCCCGAACACCATCCCGCCCTTCTTCCCGAGCGCCTCGCTCATGGCGCCGGCGCCCACCCGCGCGGAGCACGAGCAGCGCTGGGCGGGCCTGCGCGCCCACAACCGCTGGCTCGCCGACTTCTGCGCCCAGGCCCCCGGCCGCCGGGCCGGCGTGGCCCAGATCCTGCTGGGCGACGTGGACCAGGCCGTACGGGAGGTCCGCCGCACCAAGGAAGCCGGCCTCACCGGCGGCATCATGCTCCCCGGCACCCCGCCCGGCTGCGGCCTCCCCGAACTCCACTCCGCCGTCTACGACCCGCTCTGGGCGGTCTGCGCCGAGCTGGACGTCCCGGTCAACCACCACGGCGGCTCGGCCTCCCCGCCGCTCGGCGAGGAACCCGCGGCCCGTGCCGTCTTCATGGTCGAGACGACCTGGTTCTCGCACCGCGCCCTGTGGCACCTGATCTTCGGCGGCGCCTTCCGCCGCCACCCGGGCCTGCGCCTCGTCCTCACCGAGCAGGGCTCCGGCTGGATCCCCGGCGTCCTGGACATGCTGGACTACTACCACGGCCGGCTGGTCGCGGCCGCGTCCCGGGCCGCCACCGCCGAGGCCAAGTTCGGCGCCGGCCTGGCCGAGGGCATGGGCGCCTCCCCGGCCGCCGTCTGGCGCGACCACTGCTTCGTCGGCGCCAGCTTCATGCGCCCGCACGAGGTCCCGCTGCGCCACCGCATCGGCCTCGACAAGATCATGTGGGGCAGCGACTACCCCCACGACGAGGGCACCTTCCCCCACTCCCGCGAGGCCCTCCGCCTGGCCTACGCGGGTCTGCCGCCCGAGGAGACCGCCGCCATGCTCGGCACCAACGCCGCCCGGGTCTACGGCTTCGACCTCGCCCGCCTCGCCCCGATCGCCGCCCGGGTCGGCCCCACGGCCGCCGAACTCGCCGAGCCCCTGAAGGAGATCCCCCCGGACGCGACCAGCCCGGCCTTCGCACCGGACGGCCGGGCACGGGTGTGGTGAGGCGCACGCTCCCCGTGAGCACCCGGCAGCTGACACCGGGTCTCACATACTTCTGAGTAACAACCCCTAGCGGCCGCCCCGTCACCGCCTTTATGGTGCGGGGCATGCCGCACCTGCCCGATGTCGTGTTGTGGTCCGTACCGGCCTTCGTCCTGCTCACCGTGGTCGAGATGGTGAGCTACCGCCTGCATCCCGACGAGGACGCGGCGGGCTATGAAGCCAAGGACGCGGCCACCAGCGTCGGCATGGGGCTGGGCAGTCTCGCCTTCGACGCGCTGTGGAAGATACCCATCGTGGCGATCTACGCCGCGGTCTACGAACTCACCCCGCTGCGCATACCGGTGCTGTGGTGGACGCTGCCGCTGATGCTGCTCGCCCAGGACTTCTTCTACTACTGGTCGCACCGCGGGCACCACGTCATCCGCATCCTGTGGGCCTGCCACGTGGTCCACCATTCCAGCAAGAAGTTCAACCTCACCACCGCCCTGCGGCAGCCCTGGACGACCTGGACCGTCTGGCCGTTCTACGTCCCGCTGGTCGCCCTCGGCGTGCATCCGGCCGCGATCGCCTTCACGTCCGGCGCCAACCTCGTCTACCAGTTCTGGGTGCACACCGAGCGGGTCGGCAAGCTGCCCCGGCCCTTCGAGTTCCTGCTCAACACGCCGTCCCACCACCGCGTCCACCACGCCTCGCAGGGCGGCTACCTGGACCGCAACTTCGGCGGGATCCTGATCGTCTGGGACCGGATGTTCGGCTCGTTCGTGCCCGAGACCGAGCGGCCCGTCTACGGCCTCACCAAGAACATCGAGACCTTCAATCCGCTGCGGGTGGCCACCCACGAGTACGCCGCCATCGCGCGGGACGTACGGGCCGCGGGCAGCTGGAGCGAGCGCGCCGGCCGGGTGTTCCGCGGACCGGGCTGGCAGCCGGCCGCGCGGCGCACCGACGAGGCGGCCGGCCGCCCGGCGCCCGCCGCGGTCGAGGTCGCGGTCGAGGTCGAGGAGCCCGTGACGTGACGGCGCGATGGCCGGGCGGCGTACGGCCGTTGCTCGGGGCGTTCACGGTGCTGGCCGTCGTGCATCTCGGGGCGCTGCTCGCGGGAGCCACGACCGTCGAGCAGCTCACCAAGCCGGCGCTGATGCCGGTGCTCGCCGGATACGTGCTGGCGCGCGGCGGCCCCGCGCTGCTGGCCGGTGCGCTGCTGTTCGGCTGCGGCGGCGACACCTTCCTGCAGATCGGCGCGGGCGGCCCCGCCTTCCTGGTGGGGATGGGCTCGTTCGCCGCCGGGCACCTGTGCTACCTGCTGCTGTTCGCCCGGTACGGGACGGGGCCGGGCGAGGGGCGACGGGGGCCGGCCGCCCTGCTCGCCGCCGGGTACGGGGCCGTGCTGGTCCTCACCGTGGCCCTGCTGTGGCCCGACCTCCCGGCCGAGCTGCGGATCCCGGTCGCCGGCTACAGCCTGCTGCTCACCGCGATGGCCTTCGGCGCGCTGCGCGCGGGCCCCTGGGCCGCGGCCGGCGGGCTGCTCTTCCTGCTCTCCGACACCCTGATCGCCGGCGGTATCGCCCACTGGCCGCAGCTGCCGGTTCCCCAGTTCTGGATCATGCTCACCTACACGGCGGCCCAGTTCGCGCTGGCCGAGGGCGTACTGCGGTCGGCCGCCACCGCGGCCACCGCTCCCAGGCCCGGGCCCCTGGCCCGCACGGCCGGCGTCTCCTGAACGGGACCGCCCGGCACACCCGTGGCGCGAGTGTGCCGGGCGGCCTGCGCGGTTACTTCTTCACCGCGTCCAGCGCGTCGACGATGCCGTAGCCGAAGTGGCTGTTGACGTGCTTGGTGCCGGTGCAGGTCGCGTCACCCGTGGGGCAGCCGGGGTTGTCCGCCTGCTGCTTGAGGAGCCACTGGATCTCCTGCGGGCCGGACTTGGGGTGGGCGCTCTTGATCAGCGCCGCGACACCCGCGACGTGCGGGGACGCCATGGAGGTGCCGGCCAGGTAGGCCCAGTCGCCGCCCGGCATGGTGGACAGGATGTTGCCGTTCTTGGCGGGCAGCTCGGGGACCTGCTTCGAGTCGCCGCCCGGAGCGGACACATCGATCTGGCCGAGCCCGTAGTTCGAGTAGCCGGACTTGAGCTTGTGCACACCGCTCGCCGCGACCGTCACCGTGCCCGGCAGCTGCGTGGGCACGTCCCAGCAGGTCTTCGGGCTGACGGTGCGCTCGACGGGCGTGGAGTCGTTCGGGCTGGAGGCGTCGGAGAGCTTGGCCGCCGCCAGGTCGAGGTTGGAGTTGCCCGCGGCGGCGATGTTGATCGCGCCCTTGCGCTGGGCGTAGCTCGCCGCACGGCCGACCGCGTCAACGATGGCGGCCTGGTCGGCGTCGTCCTTGCAGTTGAACATCCACGGGTCGACGTAGTAGCTGTTGTTGGTGACCTCGACGCCGTGGTCGGCCGCGAAGACGAAGGCGCAGACCACGCTCTCGGCGTAGAACAGGCTCGTCTCCGGCTCGCTGACCTTGATCGCGGAGACCTTCACGCCCGGGGCGACGCCCGCCACGCCGGTGCCGTTGCGGGCCGCGGCGATCGTGCCCGCGACATGCGTGCCGTGGTAGTCGCTGTCCGCGTCCCAGGGGCGCCAGGCCCCCTTGGACGTATCGGCCACCCCGCCCACGCAGTTGGCGGACTGCTTCGCGGAGAAGTTGGGCTTCAGGTCCGGGTGGGTGTCGTCCACGCCGGTGTCGATGACGGCGACGGTGACGTTCCGGCTGCCCGGGTTCACCGTCGCGGCCTTGTCGGCCTTGATGGCGGGCAGGTCCCACTGCAGCGGCTCCAGCGGCTCCTGACCGTTCGCCCTGGCCGCCCCGGCGGCCGCCTTGAGCTGGGACTTCGGCAGGTCGACCTTCTGCGGCTTGCCGACGTCGGTGGTGCCCGAGGGCTTCAGCGGCGCGGTACGGCTCGCACCGGCGGTCTGCACGCCCGGCACCGTCCGTATGGTGGCGGCGAACTGCGGGTTCGCCGAGTGGACGACGATCACGCCTATCTGCTCATGGGCGACGATCACCTTCCCGCCGGCCTTGGCTATCGCCTTCTCGACCTTGCTGACGGCGGCCTCGCCGGGCGTGGTGTTCACGACGTACGAGAGCAGCGGGCCGTCGGCCTGCGCCGTGGCGGCCGGGCCGGACTCCTGGGGCGCGGCGGTGGCCGCGTTGGGGAGGAAGCCGAGGGACGCCGTCAGAGCCAGTCCGAGCGGTACGGCCAGCGCCCGCATACGTCTGGATCGGGGATGTGCCATGGGGGTACTCCACATCATCCGTGAGACCGCCCGTACGCGGTGTGCGCACGGGCGGGTGCAATGAGACGTGAAGTTATCGGCGATCACTGACGCACAGCAATGGATCGGGGAGAAAAAACGGGGAGAAATCCCGCCAGTGGTGATGAATTGAGGCTCCGTCAGCAAACCTGCTGTCCGGAAGCTTCCCGTCCGGGCGTCCGGAAGGTCAGCCTCCGTCCCCGCGCCGCAGCGTGGCGATGCTCAGCAGCGGCAGCGGGATCCGCGGGCCGTACCAGCGGCGCGCGGCGGCCGGCGTCTCCGGGCGCGGCTCCGACGGGGTGACGCTGAGCGGCGCCGGCAGCCGGACACTGCCGTACGGGCGCCGGCGGGGAGCGGGTGGCTGCGGGGCCTGCTGGGGCGGCGGGTTCACATCCGGCTCAACGAAGCGCCCCGCGCGCGGTGGCGGTCGCCGCGGCCATTCCCCCGAATTTTCCTCGGGGATTCAACCAACGCCCCTCTGTCGGATCGTGTGGTGCGGCTCTACCATGCGTGATCAACATCACTTACGTGGGCTTTATTGCGGACGGACCGCCCGGTGCGGATCCGCCGCGCCGGCCCCGGAAACCCGCCCCCTCGCGTCAGGAGATTCCGTGAGCGCCGCACCGACCACCGATCCGGGGACGCATGAGCCGCCCGACTACATCCAGGTGCAGTCGAGCCCGGAATTCGACGAACTCCGCCGCGCACACCGCTCGTTCGCCTTCCCGCTCACCGCCGCCTTCATCCTCTGGTACCTGGGGTACGTACTGCTGTCGAGCTACGCCGGCGGCTTCATGGCCACCAAGGTCCTCGGCCACGTCAATGTCGCCTTCGTGCTCGGCGTCGCCCAGTTCGTGACCACCTTCCTCATCGCCTGGTGGTACTCCCGCCACGCCGCCACCAAGCTCGACCCCAAGGCCGAGGCCATCAAGTCCCGTCTGGAGACCGACGCATGACGACCGCTCAGCAGCCGCTCGCGCTCCAGCTCGCGGCCGGCGGCGCGGGGGAACACCGCGCCCTGATCATCACCCTCTTCGCGCTCTTCGTCGCCGCCACCCTCGGCATCACCGTCTGGGCCGGCCGGCAGACCAAGGGCGCGGAGGACTTCTACGCCGGCGGCCGGCAGTTCAGCGGCTTCCAGAACGGCCTGGCGATCTCCGGCGACTACATGTCCGCCGCGTCCTTCCTCGGCATCGCCGGAGCCATCGCCCTCTTCGGCTACGACGGCTTCCTCTACTCCATCGGGTTCCTCGTCGCCTGGCTCGTCGCCCTGCTGCTGGTCGCCGAACCGCTGCGCAACTCCGGCCGGTTCACCATGGGCGACGTCCTCGCCTACCGGATGCGCCAGCGCCCGGTCCGCACCGCCGCGGGCACCTCCACCATCATCGTCTCGATCTTCTACCTGCTCGCCCAGATGGCGGGCGCCGGCGCCCTGGTCACCCTGCTGCTGGGCATCACCAGCGAGGCCGGCAAGATCCTGGTCGTCGTCATCGTCGGCATCGTGATGATCCTCTACGTCACCATCGGCGGCATGAAGGGCACCACCTGGGTCCAGATGGTCAAGGCGGTACTGCTGATCGCCGGCACCCTGCTGATCACGTTCCTGGTGGCGCTCAAGTTCCACTTCAACATCTCCTCGCTGCTCGGCGCCGCGGCGGAGAACAGCGGCAAGGGCTCCGCCTTCCTGGAGCCCGGTCTCAAATACGGCGCCACCGCCACCTCGAAGATCGACTTCATCTCGCTGGGCATCGCGCTCGTCCTGGGCACCGCGGGCCTGCCGCACATCCTCATCCGCTTCTACACGGTCCCCACCGCCAAGGCCGCCCGGAAGTCGGTGAACTGGGCGATCGGCATCATCGGCGTCTTCTACCTGATGACCATCGCGCTGGGCTTCGGCGCCGCGGCCCTCATCAAGCCCGGGACGATCACCGCCTCCAACAAGGCGGGCAACACCGCGGCCCCGCTGCTCGCCGAGGCGATCGGCGGCGGCGCCGGCTCCACCGGCGGCGCCATCCTGCTCGCCGTCATCTCCGCGGTGGCCTTCGCCACCATCCTCGCGGTGGTCGCCGGACTCACCCTCGCCTCCTCCTCGTCCTTCGCCCACGACCTGTACGTCAACGTCATCCGCAGGGGGAAGGCCACCGAGAAGGAGGAGGTCGGCGCCGCCCGCTGGGCCACCGTCGGCATCGGCGCCGTGGCCATCGTCCTCGGCGTCTTCGCGCGCGGGCTGAACGTCGCGGGACTGGTGGCGCTCGCCTTCGCGGTCGCCGCGTCCGCCAACCTCCCGACGATCCTCTACAGCCTGTTCTGGAAGCGGTTCACCACTCAGGGCGCGCTGTGGTCCATCTACGGAGGCCTGGTCTCCTCCGTCCTGCTGGTGCTCTTCTCACCGGTCGTCTCCGGCAAGGAGACCTCCATGTTCCCCGGCGCCGACTTCGACGTCTTCCCGCTGGAGAACCCGGGCCTGATCTCCATCCCGCTGGGCTTCCTGCTGGGCTGGCTGGGATCGCTGCTGTCCAAGGAAGAGCCGGACGTCAAGAAGTACGCCGAACTGGAGCGGGACTCCGGCCGGCGGCACAACCGGATCAGCAAGCTGGAGCACGAGAACGAGGCGCTCAAGGCCAAGCTCGGCTCCTCCGACCGCAACCGCAG